>CAIXMD010000571.1 GCA_903920415.1 uncultured Desulfomonile sp. | reverse complement strand
TTGCCATCTTCGTGATCTTCTGGATCTTGATCGGTCACTTGACGCCCCTCCGACCACAAAATGCCGCAGCAGGTTATCTCCCCTGAGCCTCCAAGGAGGAGCGAACGCCACTATATCGCTTGAAAGAAAGAAATTTCCCACAGCTTGTCAGAATGCCTAACCACACGGCCCCTGTCAACCAGAATTTTTTCAGGAGTTTCCCAGAAAATTTTGGTCAAAAAGAGGCATCTATAGTTTCGCCCTTTTTGCGAATCGGGGTTCGCGTGTGGAGCGAGGCAGGGTGATTTTTGTTGTGTCCTCGCGTTTCTCGTGATCGCGCGAAATTCTTTGGTCAAAATGGCTGCGTCGTGCTGCAGCCAGCATGTCTGAGAAGGTAATGTTTTTCTTTCTGAAATTCCAAGGAGTTCTCTGGAGGAACAGATCCTTTCCCATCCTGAACTGCGTTACGAACCACACAACCAGAAGCGAATAGCTCCAATAGGCAATCATCGGTGCACGGGTTACGGATGTTTCAAGACGACATTGAGGGTCAGCACTACCCAAGAGACTTTTTGTTTCACGATTGGTGATTTCCGTGCTCCATCGATGAGAATACCTCTTGATAGTTTCTTCGTCCGAAGCTTCTATGTCTGTGTCGAAGAAAGCCACATCAGGGTATGTACCGCAAGGATCGTGGACAAGGACAATTGATAAAGGCTCGTTACCAGCGGTATTGTACCAAATAGCGTCGAACCGATGCACCGACACCATCGTGTCCTGAGCGTAGAGATGGATCAAGATGCAATCCCAGCGGTTCGTCGACCCTCTGAACAACGAAGCGGGTGTGGGAAGGCGTTCACCCTTTTGGCGTGGACGGCCCCTTTTCCCCGTTTGCTCGGCATCCACAAGACCATACAAGGCTGCGTCTTTTCGTAATTTCCCAGTAATGTGAACTCCTTGAGGCCGATTCCGGACGACGATCCGATTGGAATACCCGCCATCTACGATCACACGGAGTGTTATCGAGCGATGAAGCCAGGAACGGGTCAGCCTGATCAATTCCAGTGCAAGCTCGGATTTCGTCTTGTAATTCCCTCCGGCAGGTTTGACCTTAGCCTTCCTTGGCCACCACAAACGGGCTGCATAGGGAAGACAAAACGCCCTGTCTGAAATTCCCGGCAAATGAACCACCAATCCGATAGTCACGAAACATACACCGTAGCCGATCGGCTTTCCGGTCTTGGGTGCATTACCATCGTGCTGTACGCCGGCACCACAGATCCTTTTCCCCACGTGACTGTTAAGCGTGTCATCCACCACGGTTTCATATTCCACTGCACCGAGCAACAAAGTCTCCGCCATGGTCCTAAACACTTCAAAGGCTACTCTGTCCAGTTCCCACTTGGTCTTGCCAAGGAACTTATATATCGTTGCGAAATGCTCGGACTCGTGCAAACCAGTCGCCAGAATCACCTGGCTGATCGTATGCGTTCCAACGGTGATCGCCCAGCCGGTGATCAATACAGCGAAATGCCTCAAGCTTGGAGCGCTAAAACAATCCCTAAACCGGATCTTGTCTATCTCGAAAGCCTGTGGTAAATTCCTCTTGGCCATCGGCGTTCCCCTTCCCATGGTTTTTTTCAAAAAAGGGTATGGCAGGAACGCCGATTGTTTTCAAGTGATTCATCCACAATTTCAAACTATTGATCCAAAAATAGCAAAACTATAGTTTGACAGTGTGCCCCAAGATTTATTTTAAAAAAAGATTATTTTTTTGACTTGAGTCAAGGCCGGTCTGAGAAAGCCGTGTCAATTTTGTATCAGAAGGCTAGGTGAAATTATCCGACTCACAGAC
>CAIXMD010000570.1 GCA_903920415.1 uncultured Desulfomonile sp. | reverse complement strand
GTCCTTCAAATGGCGGATCAATGCATGGTCATCGACGCTGGATTGTCCTGTTTTGCAGCAAGTTAGAAGAAACGCGAACGGAATTCCGTTCTTTGGTCCAGCCTAGTGATGCCAGCTTCCAGAGCCATATCCACCGCTTTGGAATATTCCTCACGGGTTATTGATCTACTTGTATATTCATGTTCCCGGGCTCTACCACAAGGCCTGTACTGGTTCATTATGTTGACGTAAGTGTTCCTTGAAACTCGCTCTGCCAGGAAACGCATAGCCTCCACAGTACCGGAAAGGCCCTTTGGCATTACCAGGTGGCGCACCAAAAGACCTCTCCTGGCTATCCCGCTATCATCAATTTGAAGTTCCCCGACCTGCCTTTGCATCTCCAGGATTGCCCGCTTCGCAATCTCGGGATAGTCTTCCGCATCCATCAGTTCCTTGGTGATATGAGGGTCCATAAACTTCAGGTCAGGCATGTAAATGTCCACTACTCCATCCAGCAATTCAAGAGTCTCAACAGAATCATAACCACCCGTATTGTAGACCAGAGGGACGGATAAACCTCTTTGAGCAGCCCAGTCGACCGCCTCAAGAATCTGAGGAACAAGGTGGGAAGGAGTCACGAAGTTTATGTTGTGACATCCCGTCTCTTGCAATCTTCGCATAAGGTGTCCGAGGGTCGGACTGTCAGTTTCTTGTCCCTCCATCAGGTGACTGATCTCGTAATTCTGACAAAAAATGCATTTGAGATTGCAGGAGGTGAAGAAAATTGTTCCTGACCCACCTGACCCAACCAGAAGAGACTCTTCGCCAAAATGGGGATTGATCGAAGACACGACTGCTTTTTCTCCAAGACCGCAGAATCCCGTCTCTCCCTCAAGTCTGTTCACCCCACACTTCCTGGGACAAACTCGACATTCACCCAGCATATCTCTTGCCCGGGAAACTTTTTCGGACAATCTGCCTTGTCTCAAAGTTTTGAGGTAGACCGGTTCAAACATGATGTGCCATTTTCACGAGCATCCGCTGGTTGCTCCGCAGTTGAGACATTTGTAGCAGGAACCGTTCCGAACGAGTATGGCACCACAATCATGGCATGCGGGAGCGTCGGACTGAAGGTGAAAAGACTGCCTCATATTCTGGACTGTAGCGGGGGTGGGGTATGTGTCGGTTGCCCCCATCGCCTGGAAGGAAGGCAGTTCCGGCCCAGGTAGAAGTCCAGCGGCTTCTTGCTGCTCCTTGTTGAGAAACCTGGTTCCCAGGTAGCGGAATATGTAATCTGTCAAAGATTTCGCGTAGGGCACTTGGGGATTACTGGTGAAGCCGGAAGGTTCAAACCGCACATGGCTGAACTTGTTTACAAGGGCCTCAAGAGGAACTCCGTACTGAAGTGCAATCGAGGTGAGCGTGGCAATGGTATCCATAAGACCTGAAACAGTGCTGCCTTCCTTGGCCATTCGGATGAAAATCTCTCCAACTTTACTATCTTCGTAAAATCCTATGTGTATGTAACCTTTTTGGCCTGCAATCTCGAACTTGTGGCGTACGCTTTTGCAGTCCACTGGGAGACGGCGCCTGACAGGTCCGGAAAACCTGCCGGTGTCTGAAGGAGAAAGGGTGATAGGCTGGACCGCCTTGCAGCCATCGCGATATACCGAGAGAGACTTCAGGCCCAACTGCCACGCCAGGCGATAGATCTCTTCAATCTGTTCGACTGTGGTGTCGCTTGGAACATTGACGGTCTTGGAAATAGCGCCTGAAATGAAAGGTTGTACAGCAGCCATCATCCTGAGATGGCCCTCCGGGGATATAAACCGCTCGCCATTGACAGGCCTGAAAGCACAGTCGAACACAGGCAAGTGCTCGAGAGAAACCTCCGCAACCCCCTCTATGGTGCCTCGTTCTTCTACCGTGGCCAGAATGTGCTGGACAGCACCAGGTTCATACCCCAAGTGTTCCAAGGCGTGAGCTACTGTCCTGTTCACAATCTTCAAATTGCCCCCGCCCGACAGCACCTTGTGCTTTACAAGGGCCATTTCCGGTTCAATGCCGGTCGTATCGCAGTCCATCATAAAAGCGACAGTGCCTGTGGGAGCTAACACGGTGACCTGGCAATTGGCGTAGCCTGATTTCTCACCCAATTCCAACAAAACATCCCATATTCTCAAAGCTTCCGAAATGAGATCTTCAGGAACATTCGAGGTGTTAATCCGGAGAACGTGGTTGCGGTGTGACTTTAACACCCCCAGCATGGGAACCCGGTTCCGTTGGTATTCGTTAAACGGGCCTCTCACAGAGGCGATGCGTGCAGACTGAAGATAAGCCTCACCGGTGAGCAGCGCGGTGATCGTTGATGCCCACGCTCGTCCTGAATCAGAGTTATAGGGGAGGCCAAGCGCCATAATGAGCGCGCCCAAGTCAGCATATCCGAGACCTAGCGCCCTCATGTTGCGGGAGTTCCTGGCTATAGACGGGGATGGATAGGCTGCTTTATCCACCATGATGTCCTGGGCTGTGATCATAATGTCTATCGCTCGACAAAAGGCGTCAACCCGGAATAGATCACTGCGGTCCAGAAAAGCGGTGAGCCTTAGGGAAGCTAGATTACAGGCGGAATTGTCCAAGTGCATGTACTCGGAGCACGGGTTTGAACCCCTGATCGGTGCGGTTTCAGGACAAGTGTTCATTTGATTGATGATGGTATCAAATTGGACTCCAGGATCGCCGCACTGGTGGGTAGCCATAGCAATTTCTTGAAGCAGGTCCCGTGCTCGATACGTGTCGGCGGTCTCTCCTGTAAGGATGAAACTGGTTTTCCATTCTCGGTCTTTTTCATCGGCTTCCATGAACTCGTTCGGCACTCGGACGGAGTGATTGGAATTCTGAAATGCCACTGTAGAATAGGCTTGTCCCTCAAATGAACCGTCGTAGCCTTCCCGGATCAGGGCATGGGCTTTCTTTTCCTCTGAAGCTTTGCAACGAATGAACTCGAGGATGTCCGGATGATCGATATTAAGTATGACCATCTTAGCTGCCCGTCGCGTCTTACCGCCTGACTTGATCACACCGGCTGAAGCGTCCGCGGCCTTCATGAAAGAGATCGGTCCGGAAGCGGTCCCTCCACCTGCGAGTGCTTCCCTAGAAGATCTTAATTGGGAAAGATTGACTCCCGCTCCCGATCCTCCTTTAAAAATCAATCCCTCCTCGGTGTACCACCGAAGTATAGACTCCATTGTGTCATCAACGCTTAGGATGAAGCATGCTGAGCATTGTGGAACCTCCTCAATGCCCACGTTGAACCAGACCGGGCTGTTAAAAGAGGCCTTCTGGTGAAGCAAAAGACTGACAAGCTCGTCCTGGAACACGGTTGCATCCTGACTAGACGCGAAATAACCCTGCTCGCTTCCCCACCGTGCAATAGTGCTGGTCACTCTCAGCAAGAGTTCTCTGATACTGGATTCTCGGTCAACAGTTCCTAGCCGCCCGTGAAAATAGCGTGATGCCACTACGTTCAGAGCCATATCCGACCAAAAAGAGGGGACCTCAACTCCTACCTGCTCGAATATGGTCTGGCCCGAAGCATTTCTGATTATCGCGGGACGCCGCTCCCACTCCACCATGTCCATCGGGTTCCGGTCGGGTATGGAAAAGAACCGCGTGAACTTCAAACCCATGGGAGCATCATCCTGAGCCTGTGCTGAGTGTTCTCCCGTCTCACCTGTAGCGGAGGGAATCCGTTGAAACATTTTTCCTCCAGTGGCACTGACGCCATTGACACCACGAAACCTGACTTGAGGCTCGAGCCGGTTCCACCGCCGCCAGTGAGTCCCCGGGAAAGCTGATTACATACAAATCGATTTTAAGAAAAATCCCAAATTCTCACCGGAGACCTCAAACCAGCAGAAAAGTCACCATATTGATTTTATTACAACTCTAGACTATTTTACAAGCTTTTTCGCCGGGAGGCTCTACTCGTGGGGATTTCCATGGCTCAGACGGGTAATCTGATGGACCTTGGGGCCATTTAACACTTGACGCAGCAATTACCTTTCATCGGCAGTGAACTCCATCTCGTCTTCACTTGCCCACCTGAAGGACTCTTGAATATCTCTGACTGAGGTTTCCGGGCTGAATCCGCCCTTGAAAAGCTCCTCGAGACTGCTGATAATTTGGTCTCCGGATCGTCCCTGGGCTATAATGAGCACATCCTTTCCCTCCTGACGAGCGAATTCCTGGATGTATTGCAGGCATGTCCCGCAGGGCAGAAGAGGCGCATTGAGGTCAGATACGACAGCTACGGCCAAGAACTCTTTTTCCCCGTGAATGAGCGCGTGATTGATTGCGTTACGCTCTGCGCACACCCCAAGTACAGGGATAAGAGATTCTGTGTTACATCCCTCGAAAATTTTTCCGCTTTTGGTCAGGACTGCCGCTCCCACTCGGAAGCGGCTCAGGGGGACTGATGCATTTTCCTTGACCTGTCTGGCTGCAAGAAGCAGTTGCTCCATCTCCCAGCCATGGTCATGGGGATGGGCCATGAGAGAAGAATTGGTCGCATACATGGCAACCTTGGATATCACCAGCGGCCATCCTGGTCAAGTCTTGTGGAACCCAAGTAAGCTTCAATGGGAGAAGTTTACGAGATATCAAATATTGATCTATCGGCCTTTCCAGGACGGCTTTCTCTTTTCTAGAAAAGCCTTGATACCTTCCTGCGCATCCTCCGCCATCAGATTCAGCGTGATAACATTCACCGCATATTCATAGGCTCTACGTTCATCCTGCTCGATCTGATTGTAAAAAGCGCGTTTTCCTATGCCGAGAACAAGGGGACTGGCTTCAGCAACAGACAGTGCCAAATCCGTGGTAGCTTTTTCCAACTCTTCCGATGGGACAACCCGGTTTACAAGCCCGTGGAGTTCGGCCTCTCGGGCTGATATCATTCGGCCGGAAAGAAGCATCTCGAGGGCAAGTTTGCGCCCTACCACACGGGAAAGGGCGATCATCGGCGTAGTACAGAAAAGACCGATTTTAACTCCCGGTGTACCAAAACGTGCGGTTTCATCAGCAATGACAAGGTCAGATTGAGCGGCAAGTTGGCAGCCTCCTGCCGTTGCCACTCCGTGTATTTGTGAAATGACTATTTGATCGATCTCGTGAATAAGATTCATCATACGAGTGCACTGGTCAAAAATAAACTTGTAGTCGGATCGGCTCCCGCCCACCATTTCAGTCAGGTCATGGCCGGAACAGAAATGTTTCCCGTTGGCCTTGATCACGATTACCTTTGTGGTACGAGCGGCACTGAAAGCCTCAAGTGACGAAATGATCTCCCCGATCATGTTTTTCGACAGAGCATTTACGGTCTTGGGAGAATTTAACGTTATGAAACCCAGCTCACCTTGAGAATCTACCAGTATGTCCCTATATTCCATGATAGGCTCCTGTTACTGTGCCGGGATTCCCCGGCAAGTGTTAATTCCTCATTCTTTCACTATGACAAGACGCAGGGCAAACCTCCAAAGAAAAGGCTATACCGGCGTGCCCGCTAAATTGAGGCAGGTTCTTTCGAGCATTCTCGAAACTTCAGCATAGTCTTCGTACTTCTTTCTGTAAGTTGATCATACCATTGATCTAGCGGACTCATGGGAGAGCCTCCATGACTGCGTCGTGGATCAGCGGCCGAAACTTTTTAATGCGCTGGTCCGCTTCCCCCATGAATACGCGATTTGTGAGCAACACCAAGGACAAATCCCGCGTGGGATCGATCCACAGGGAGGTCCCGGTAAATCCCGTGTGGCCAAGACTTTCGGCAGAAAAAAGTCGGCCGCTCGATGACCCATCAGCGGAGGGTGTGTCGAACCCCAACGCCCTTGTGCTACCAGTTGAAAAGCCTGCCCTCGTGGAGAAAGTTCTCATGCAGTCCCGGTTGAAAAAACCCTTCACAGATTTTAGGCTAAGAAGAATCTCGCCTGCCACAGCGCAAACGCCTCCAGCAGTTCCGAACAGGCCTGCGTGACCCGCAACACCACCCAGTGCACGAGCATTAAGATCGTTAACAAGACCAGGGGGATCTCCCGGACGAGTCCATGCCACCGCACGCTTCTCGGCAACCGGCCTAAAAATGAGGTCATTTTTCATGCCGAGGGGCTTATAAATCCGCTCCTTGGAAAAAGTTTCCAAGTCTTCCCCAGTCTCGCATTCAATTATCCATGCCAGGAGCATGAATCCGAGATCCGAGTAAATACAGCCCTGTCCTGTTGGGTATTCCAGGGATTCTCCGAGGATCCTCTCAAGTACGATTCCCGCGGGCGGATCGGAGAATCTTGTCAAATAATACGGCCTCCACGCCGGGAGACCGGAAGCATGAGCCAACAGATGTCTTGGAGTAATTTTTTGCTTGTTCAGTGGAGACTCAGGAAACCATCTTGGTAAACCACTATTCAGAATTTCCGGTTCGCTGGTCGCAAGGATTATCCAACAGGGAGTGGTGGCCAGAATCTTGGTCAGTGATGCCAAGTCGAAGAGAGTCTCTAAAGTAACCAAGCCAGTTCCTGAGACTCCCAATGTACCGTGCGGTTCCTGATAAACTATATCTCCTTTGTAGCTCGCTGAAACAACCGCTCCAGTAAATATTTCTTCCTCAATAGCCTGATTCATTAGTTTACGGATATTGTTGAAGTTCATGT
>CAIXMD010000569.1 GCA_903920415.1 uncultured Desulfomonile sp. | reverse complement strand
TCCATTCTATTGGCGTTATGGCATTCCACGCACAGCTTACGCTTGAAATCTTTGGCATATGCCTCTTTTCCCTTGCCGTAATGCACGTCATGGCAACCAATGCATCCGGGCGCTTTACGCCCGGGCTTTTCGCCGTGGGCGCTCGCTTCCACATTAGCCACAAATTCTTCGTGGCATTCCTTGCAATCCACTTTTTTCAGGCGCTGGTTGTGAGGCAATTCATTGATCTGGTTGTGGCAGGTCACGCAAGTGATCTCAGCGTGTAATGCTGCAGAGAACTTACCCGGGTTGATCGCGAGGTTCAATTCTCCGAAAACAAACGGTGGCATCTGCCGAGGTGGTTGAGGCTTCCCCTCGACAACTACCTGGTCCAACAAATCTTCCTTGGACATTTTCAGAATATCAGAATTGTGACAGTCAAAGCACGACTGGTTGGCAAGTTCCTCTTGCTGGGCTCTTGGTACAGGTTTTGGCTCCTCGGCCTCACTCTTGGCGGCGGGTGGTACTGGAGCAGGTTCAGGGGTTGTCTTGGTTTCGGATGTATCCGTTTTTTTTGCAGGCTCCTGCGGCTTAGACGCGGATTCGGTTGATTGAGCAGTGGAAGAGCTTTGCTCCTGGGCGTTGGAGGGCACTTCACTGTTGAGTACAACCAGCACACAGGTCATCCCCAAAATGGCTAATACACTTACCCATCTTACGACTGGGGGAAATGAAACTTTCTTGATCATAGCAAGCTCCTTGCTCTCAAAAATTTGCTGAGCACAACGAGAAATTCTTGATGACAAAAGTACGATTTATAGTGCTAAAAGAATTTATTATTTTACATCCGAGAAAGGCCTAAGGTCAAGAACAATCCGGAATGAAAAAGCCCCCTTCGGGGGCAGGGGGCTTTCACAAATATTGACTGATCAAGGCAGTCCGAGACTATTTCTTTTCTTCTTCCTTGTCGTCACCGCCTGTGGATTTGGGATGACATTTGGTGCATGCTGTTGGTCCGGTAGGCTTTTTCTCCACCTTAACCTTCTTGTGGCAGTTAACACACTGATCGTGGTAGGCTTTTTCCAGTTTTACCACTTTCCCGTCAGCTTCTAGTTTGTGGCACGCAGAGCACTTCTTTACTTCCTGACCCTCTTGCCACACATTTTTTTCGTCCTTGTACTCATGGTGACAATCTGTGCACTTCAACGCCTTGTGCTTTGGATGGGGAAAAACTACCGGGCCTTTCTTCGGCTCCTTGAAGACGTCCTTGGAAAGGATGGTGATGTCTTGTTCCGGCATTTTGGTCGCTGCATAAGCCAGGGTGAACGCAGCAACAACTGCAACGCTCAAGATCAGGCCAATAACGACTCTCCCTTTATTCATCATGACCAGGCCTCCTAAGTTTAAAAGAATCCACATGAAGGCTCGCCGAGGGACGGTTGGGCAGCCTCTTCCTTCTCACAAAACTTATCCTTAACACATGTACTCTATTGTTCCAACTTTTTTCCGGGGTTCACACCAAGAATTCTCAACTCCTCTATGACCCTGAGGATAAGCTCCTCGACTTTTGCCCCAATTCTTTCTGTCAACTCCAGGCCGAACGGCTGGATATCTTCCGGTTCAATCCCCACCACCACTACAGTCTGTGGCCCAACTCCTATTAGGGAGCACAAGTTCAAGGCTTCCACCAGATCACTATCATGAGCAGACTGCTTAGCACGCAACCCTTTTGGCAGGTCATCTCTTTCCAGACGGTAAATAGTGCCGGGTTCGCCACGACCCAGGACAGCATCTATTACAATAAGGTGGTCAACATCCTGAAGGGTGGCCATGAGCCAGAGCCCCTGAGTTCCCCCATCTACAAGCCGGACGTTTTCAGGAAACTGGTACTGGTCGATAAGTGCTTCCAGCACGCGCACTCCAACCCCTTCATCTTTGAGAAGTATGTTCCCGACCCCCAACACCAATATTCTATCTGTTGCCATTGTCTCTCTTAACTTGTCCGTGGCTTCGAAAACTACGGAGGAGTTTGCTCGAAGGAGAAATTAGTTATAAGCTCAAATTGTGTATAGTCGGTGGAACAAATTGACTTCAGACTGAAACCTGCCTCATTTATTCCTTGCAAAAAACCGCCTTTTTTTGGGGTTGACTTTTGCTCCTCCCAGTTCGGCCAAGCGTCGAAGAAGGTCCTCCTCTTGCTTGCTCAATCGCGTCGGAGTCTCTAAGTAAACCAAGACAATCAGGTTTCCTCGGCCACGTCCTCTCAGATGAGGAATGCCTTTCCCAGCGATTCGGAAATCCTGGCCGGATTGTGTGCCGCGGGGAATCTCGAATTGTTCCGGACCCTCGAGAGTAAGGATTTCGATTTCACCCCCGAGCGCGGCTTGGCTGAAAGTTATAGGGACTTCGACAACCACGTCGTCGCCCTGGCGATGAAAAAACTCGTGATCCGCAACGTGTATGAAAACGTACAAATCTCCTGGAGGCGCTCCGGGATCACCCGGTTCGCCTTCACTCTGAAGCCTGAGGCGGGAACCGGTCTCCACTCCGGCAGGTATTCTCAGGTTGAGTTTCTTCGTCACGAGAACCCGCCCAGCGCCTGAACATTTTTGGCACGGGTTGGTTATGACAGTCCCGCTACCTTGACATGAGGGGCAGGTAGTGCTTATGGAAAAAAAACCTTGGGAGCGTGTTACCTGCCCGCGTCCTCCGCACGTTGTGCATACCGCGGGCTTAGCGCCGCCTTTGGTACCTACTCCAGAGCACTCATGGCACGGTTCGTGTCTCGAGACGGAGACTTCGGTTTCTTTGCCGAAAGCTGCATCCATGAATTCAACACTGAGGTCGTAACGGAGGTCTGCGCCCCTACGCACAGAGGCCCGGCGTGAGCCCCTGGAACCGAAGCCGAAGAATTCCTCAAAAATATCACCGAAAGAAGAAAAAATGTCGTCGAAGTTCCTGAAGCCTGTAAATCCGGATTGTTGGAGTCCGGCGTGGCCGAATCGGTCGTAGAGCTGCCGCTTCTCCGGGTCGCTCAGCACCTCATATGCTTCTGCGGCCTCCTTGAATTTCTCTTCAGCCTGCTTGTCGCCTTTGTTGCGGTCAGGGTGATGCTGCAAAGCAAGTTGCCGATAAGACTTCTTTATCTCTTCAGCAGTCGTCGTTTTGCCTACCCCGAGAACTTCATAGTAATCTCGTTTGGTCATTGTAAAACCCGAAAAATTGGGATGTTTAACTGGAAGGAAATACTTTCAGTCCATCAATTTGTGTACTTAATCACTCAATCGCTTTTTGTCATCCCGTGGCTGATGATTTCTCACTGTGGCTAAGGGATTCACCACTCAGGGCATTTTCCCCACATTTTAAAAGTTCACCTTCTTTGGTGAGGATGTTGATCACACAAGCGGTCCGGAACTGGCAGTACACTTTCAGGCTGTGACAACACGCGCAGTCCTTACACATGTAGTTCCCGTCTTTTTGACAAAAATAGGTTCCATCCCTTTCAGGATGTCGATAACACTCCATATATTCCTTCTGGGCTACTCTCATGGCGCCCTAGAAAAGCGATCATTTCATCCAGGAAATTAATCAGCAATTCTCCAATGGCTGGATCAGTGCATCGGCGTTGTGACCCTGAACAGGATTCGAATTTAATAGAATACCTCATTTTACTTGCGAGAAAAAGCAAAACCTTCGAAATTCAGTAAACGATCGAAAATCCTGGCTCAAAGTCTGCACTAAATATCACTAAAGAACGTCTTTTTTGGGCTCACTACGGGTTGCCTTTTCGCCAATCAGAGTATACTGAATTGAATGAGTGAAACCTGTATGAATACTGTCGGCCCGTCGGTGCATTGACAATAAACATCTTAACAGAGTTGCTCAAGGTCAAATTGGTCTAGTTCGGGACTAAAAAAACGTTATGAAATTAGATCTGCATTGTCACAGC
>CAIXMD010000568.1 GCA_903920415.1 uncultured Desulfomonile sp. | reverse complement strand
GTTGCCTGATGGAATTATAACGCCACCAGTTGTAGGTTCGGCGCTTACGGTAAATTTAGGTTTTCTGAAAGTGATGGTAACTTCATAATTTTCTTTTACGAAATTAAGATAAATTTCGTTTTTCTTGGTATCATAATCAATGGCTAACGGATCGATGGGAATCAGTTCTACCTTGTCATCCAGGTGGGGTGAAAGGGGCAGCTTGGAACGATCTATAGCGGCCAGGACGTCTCCAGGTTCACCTATCAAGGCAAGCCTGTTGAGTAATCCTTGTTCTTTTGCGGTAGAAACGGCCATAAGAGCGTCTTCATTGTCGGCCCCCACCAGAACCAGGTTCGCTGGGGCAAGACTACCGTCTGAGATGGCACTGCTCACCTCATCAAACAGAGACGAGAAAGAAAAAGCCTCGCTGCTGCTTTCAGCCGATCCCAAAACCTGTAAGGCTTGTTTAATACTGCGTGCTTCAAGTGTTATATGAAGTCGCCTATCGCCCCGGGCAGGATTGACGTACAATTCAAAAAGGTGATTTGCTATGAGATATTCATATTCAAGAGAATCCAGAGACATTATGGGTGTAAATGGGTTGTCGATCCTGTCGCGTATCTTTTTAAAGAGCTTCAGGAAATGAGGATCACTAGATCGGGTACTTGTAATAAGTATGAAATGGGGCCGCTCCGATGGCTTGCCTGCGGATGCCATTTCCAAAACTGTTGCGACCTGACGTGCGAAAGAATCTATTACATACATGAGATTCATTCTTAGAGAAGGGGAAATTTTGCCCGACTCCACAATCATCATGAGTTCGCACACTTCCCTAAGGCCGGTGCCGATTTCGCCGGAAGCCAACCGAAAATGTTGTGGGATTACAAATTGTTCCTTTTTGAGGCATTCCGTAATCTTGCCGAAATCAAAGTCTATCAGCATTCTATTAGCTTCTTGCGCAGCCATTTCTCTGAGGATATGAGGTCCAGTCTTCCTGACCACTGAAGCAAAACGCTCATCTAAAGTCATAACCAGGAGGTTCAAGTTTTCCGGATTGACTTTCTCAATTTCAGAAATCAAGGCTGCGGTAGCTTTCAAAGGCGTAACCTTCACGTATCCCTTCAAGCTGAGTTCAAGTTCTCTTGATTCTTCCCTGAAAAGTGAGTTCATGTCATGGGCGGCTAGGGTTGAGAACGAAAGGGGGCTACAGACCGACGCATGAATCTTGTGGCCGGCGCCCTGAAGCCTCAGAATCTTTCTCAGCTCCCATGCAACCAGTGGTCCCCGATTCAGAGAGCTGTTGTGAAGCCGTTTCCAAGATTCATCGCGGACCTTTTCGGTCAATACGTAAATACCATCCGGAAGAGTTCCCAGATCCCCGCCACCACAGACCAGATCGGTTACACTGGCGAGCCTTATGCCGTTTTTCAAGAGGATGTTGATTATTTGTAGGGCAAGTTCTTCGGGAGAAGTCCCGAAAGAGTTGAAATCTATTTCGGCTCGAAACAGGACGGTGAATCCCCGTGCAGCAAGAACATAAACGGCATATCTCTTTGCGATTAGCGCTATTGAAATTTTGTCTTGAAGATCACTAAATGAACCGTAAATTCTTGCTTGGTCCAGTTCGATGGCTTTTCGCCGAGCAATGTTTCTAAGGATCATCTTAATAATAGTGCTTTCCCGGCCCGGCATGGCACTGCGATAAAGGAGCATGATATAAGCAGAGAGGATATCACCGTAAACACTTACCAGTTCTTTCTCTTGCCTGAATTCCGAGGTAGCTTCCAGGCAACGCTCTAGGAAGCTCGCGAACTCATCGAAGTCAGCGGGTTCATGAATCCTGTTCGCAAGGAGCATGACATTTTCGAGCACCCTCTCAGTAAACAAAGACGATACGTATTGAAGTTCGCCACGTATGTTTCTAGACGCATTGAGGACGCTCTCAATTCGTGAAGAAGTCCGAACCCTTTCCATCGATAACTCCGGTTGGACCTCGAATAAGGAGGGGTCAAAGTAACCCGAATCGACAAGCGTCTTACTTATGTCCCTAATGACTTTACTTACGCTATTCTCTTCCTGCATGTTCTTGTTATGGTCCTTTGGGACGAAACCCTATTACAGGGAAGGTCCTAGATGTTCATTATTTTGAAACGGAAAGGTTAAATGTCTCGACGGAACAAATCCGCTACGCTAAAGAGTTTTGCCAGGGCTTTCCAATCCACATTCTTGATAGCGACTATAGGGAAATTCGAGGCGTAGGTGCATTTAGGGCTCGGGACATCCAGCTATGGCAGATTGTCCTCACCAAGATCAACTGATTGTTTTCA
Source organism: uncultured Desulfomonile sp. (assembly GCA_903920415.1). Lineage (GTDB taxonomy): Bacteria > Desulfobacterota > Desulfomonilia > Desulfomonilales > Desulfomonilaceae > CAIXMD01. Next base: position 2,493 of record CAIXMD010000568.1, on the reverse strand, counting down.
AGATGGAAAGCACTTCAATTACGGGGTCAGGAGAACAAAGACCATGTCCAGAGTTACCCTTGGTGACGTGTCTCTACGAGGTATAAGTCTCGCCCACTATCCAGACCTTGACGCACTCAGAAAAGACTACTTCCAAGCAATTCCCCAGATGTGCTAGTATGAAATCCTTCCGGACCCAAGTGATTCTGCATTGGTTTTATGCGTTGCGTCGACGGGGTGACCTCCACCAATTGAATTAGACTGATAATCTCAGCCGAGGACTGTTCGATGGGATCTTCGCCGTTCACTAAAATGTCCGCAAAGGCGGAAGTGGGCAATACATACTTCTCTGTCATGGGTTTGACGGTTCTATTGTACTGGTTTAACACGGATTGCCTTGTGCGCCCTCTCTCACGAACATCCCTTTCAAGCCTGCGAGCAAGAGAAGCGGTTTCCGTTAGTAATACGAAAACCTTCGTATTCAAGAACTGTCTTATTTCCTCCCAATAAAGCACGAAAAGCCCCTCTACTATTATAAGGTCACCTGGGGTGACACGGATCGAGGTAGTGGAGCGTGTATGGGTCGTGAAATCATAGACCGGACAAAGAATCTCGTTCCCACTGGCAAGTGTGTCTAAATGATGACACAACAATTCAGCTTCTATGGCCTCTGGAGCATCGAAATTCCAATCCTCTCTCTCCTCGGGACTCAGTGCGGACAGGTCACGATAATAAGAATCGCTAGAGATAATCACGGGCCTATTTTCCTGTGTCATCTCCATTAGATACCGCGCCAAATGTGATTTTCCTGAACAGGTAGTTCCAGCGATTCCAACGATGTGCGGTCGAAGAAGTGTCAACGGTTTTGCTCATGAACCTGATAAATGACTTCCAGGGTCTTTTTCGCGGCACTAGACCAGCTATATAGAAGGCTTCTCTCAAAACCTTTCTGAACGAATTGCACGCGAAGCCCATCATTTTCCAGTATTTGTTCCATAGTGCGGCTAATATCATCTTCATCATAAGGATCAAACAGGAGCGCCGCATCCCCCGCAACTTCCGGCATTGACGACAAATTAGAACATACGGTGGCCACGCCACACGCCATAGCCTCGAGAATCGGCATTCCAAAGCCCTCATACAAAGACGGAAAGACAAAAAGATCCGCAGCGCTGTAGAGAGACGGGAGGTCCAGGCCATCCACAAATCCGATAAAAGAAATGTCCTCAGCGTATGCCGATCGGGCCGCTGTCTCATAAACCTCTTCCGCTCGACCCCATGGCGTCCCGGCAAGAACCAACTGATGGGGGATTTTGGTCTTGGCCTTCAAACGACTGAAAGCGTTGATCAGGCGCACATGGTTCTTGCCTGGGTGTTCTATCCTTGACACATAGAGAATGTATGGAGAACGAATGGCATACTTGGCCTGAACTCGCTCAAGAGCCTGATTCCTGTCTTGCGGGAAATAGACTTCAAGGTCTACGCCATTCGGAGTCACAACAACTTTTTCCTCAGGGATTCCGCAAAAACTCATAATATCTCTTTTGCTATTCTCGCTGACGGTTAGTACCATGTTGAGCCTTCGAATTAGAATAGGGGTATATCGCTTGATAAAAAACATTCTCGCCTTGTCATATTTGTCTTCTACATGAGTACTCGAGAAGTCGTGCACAGTACCTACCGAGGGACACGGGACCCAAAATGGAAGTCTCCGGTTCGCCGCAGGCAGAAACAGAACATCGTAGCTTCGTTTTTGACAAAGACGGGGGAGGCCGACCAGGTGCCACGCGAGATTGATAAGCGGATTGTGTAATCTTTTACCGAAACAGATCGGCGCCATCTTCTCGCCAGGTGGAACAAATATGGATTTCTCATCATCGTAAACTATGACCTCGAATTCCGGCCCATTTGGAATCAAAGCCAACTGTTGAAGAAGCTTGATGATGTATTGGCTCATCCCGGATTTTCCACCGTCTGCTCCGAATGTGGTGATCCCAACACGCATAATACGAATCCTTCTCTTATCCTATTTGGTTGTTCATTCGAAGAGAAGTCACTTACGGCACAAAGTTAGGCCGTTAAACAAAAATCTCCCAAATATGAAACGCCGGGAATATATCCCAACCCCAAATTAATTTGAGCAGGTAAAGAAACAGCAACAGAACCAGTAAAAAAGGAACAGATATGAAAAGGGCAAACAGAATCAAGCCTATCCAGGAAGCACGATGTCGCCTTAGCTCCTCTGTCCTGCCCCACAACACTCTCTGGTCGCGGCCAACCAGAAAAACAAAAAAGTACCTGGCAAAGAAAAGGGGGAGCACGCCACGGACATCAATCGGGTATTTTTTAGTATTCGGGTCACGGATTGCCGTTACTATAGCCGAAAGCTGGTTAGGGGTCAGCGATGCCCGAACTTTGGGGTCTATTCTTTCAATGATGTTGTCAGTAAATGGGTCTATCGAACTCTTTTCTGTCATAAACGGTATGCCTTGTCACCTACCTGTAATGATCTCT
>CAIXMD010000567.1 GCA_903920415.1 uncultured Desulfomonile sp. | reverse complement strand
GCCATGCTGCGCGCCGAAGCACCACAGATGGCCGATTCGCTGGCTTATCTCAGCCTTCAAGGGATGTTCAAAGCGATGCCGCTTCCTGCGAAACACTTCTGTGCCGCATGTTTCACGGGGAAATACCCCATCAAGATCACGGACGACTCCACCAAAAGCTGCTTGGAATGCCGGCCGCTGGACGCGCTGCAATGGCCCTGACTCATAAGATTTCGCCTTATAGCCAGTGCCGAAATTAAGGCGCATTCGGTCTCCAAATCCCCCCTTGCCTATCTAAACCACGGAAGTTTGTACGAGTAACTTCGCATTAGGCATTTGTGTGCGAACGCACCATATCGTTCCGCTGCAGCAGCACCGAGGCAAAATCCAAATCCTCGGGTGTGGTGATTTTGATGTTCTCCTGGGAATCCTCAACTACCGTTACAGGTTTGCCCATGCGTTCTACCAACGCTGCGTCATCGGTTCCAGTGAAACCTTCATCCAACGCTTTCTTGTGAGCCTGGATGATCAATGCGGTTCGAAAGGTCTGGGGGGTGTGGGCGAGCCATAGGTCCGACCGAGAAATGGTTTCGAGATATGGACCGTTTTTTTTCTTGACCGTCTCTCGCACCGGCACGCACGCCAGTGCGGCTCCCGAGGACCTGGCCGCTCTTATTGTGTTCGTGATTATTTCGGATGTCACGAGAGGGCGTACCCCATCGTGTATGACCACAATGACGGTGTCCGCCAACTTTTGGAGACCGTTGTAAACCGATGCCTGGCGGTTCAAGCCTCCTGCTACTATTTCAACAGCCATATCAAGTTTAAATGGATGTAAAATTCTTTCCCGGCAGTAGTCTTCATCCCCTGGCGGCACGGTCAAAACTATCCGAGCTATCTGGGAATGCCCAATGAATGCGAACAGAGTACGGACTATCACAGGGATGCCTTCAAGATCAAGATATTGCTTGGGAATACTCGATCCCATTCTCTCTCCGTACCCTCCCGCTGTTACGAGAGCTGCACATGTCATATGAGGATCTCCAAGGAGGTCCGGCTTATAGACCGCACTGCCTCTTTTTTGTAAAGCTTACTTGAGTGTGTCGTTGGTGAGATGATCCTCCCTAAGGCGCGCACTACTGCTTCTCAAAAGTCTTTTCGTTTAAGCTGGGACGGTTTTTGGCTTAGCCCTGAACAACGAGCTTAGTCACAATGATATCCAACGCTCAAGAGCCTATTAGTTCGACTATAGCCTTTCTCGCCAGGGCATCCACCATTTCGTTTTCTTCGTGGCTGTTATGTCCCCGGACCCAATACCATTTCACTTGATGGCGTCCAGACGCCGCATCAAGTCGACGCCAGAGGTCCTCGTTTTTTACCGGTGTATTCTGCGCGGTCCGCCAGTCACGTTTTTTCCAATTATTGAGCCACTCTGTCATGCCTTTCATCAAATATTGGGAATCTGTGGAAATCCGGACTTTGCAGGGTCTTCTCAGGACCTCTAAAGCCATAATAGCGGCAGTCATCTCCATGCGGTTGTTGGTTGTCATGGGAGTCGCCCCACTCATTACCTTCTTGGTTCCCTTGAACCGCAAGAGAGCAGCCCATCCTCCGGGTCCGGGATTACCCCTGCAAGCACCATCGGTAAAAATTTCTACGGCATCTTCCACAATGCGCCCTTTCACACACCAGGGGCAATCACACCCTTGCTCGTGCAATTTCGTATGTTATCCTTCAATAACCTTAATCAAAACCTTGCGCTGTCTGGGTCCATCAAACTCACAGAAGAAGATCCCCTGCCATGTCCCCAGGACCGGCGAGCCTCCGGAAATAATGAGGTGGACTGAGCTTCCCATGAGCGAAGCCTTGATATGTGCGTCGGAATTTCCCTCGGAATGACGGTAAGCGTCCTGGTGTGGAATTAATTGGGAAAGTTTGAAAGTTATGTCCATGACCACGGATGGATCGGCGGCTTCGTTGATTGTCACGCCAGCAGTAGTGTGAGAGACATAAACTATCCCAATGCCATCCCTGACACCACTCTGGGCTATGGCCTCTTTCACTCGGGACGTTATGTCGATGAACTGTATCCTCGATCCCGTCTTCACCTGTATCGTTTGCATAGTGTGTCTCCGATCACTATCGATGGGGTTTCTCATCTGCGAACAGTGCTTCCACGAAATCCCCTGCATTGAAATCTCGAAGGTCGTCCATTTTCTCCCCGATTCCAATGAACCGGATGGGGATCTTTAGTTCATTCGAAATTCCGAGAATAACACCACCCTTTGAAGTACCGTCAAGCTTTGTAAGACAAACTCCGGTTACAGGGACTGCCTCGTTGAACGTCCTGGCCTGAAGGATTGCATTCTGTCCCATGGAGGCATCGATGACCAGAAGTATCTCGTGAGGTGCCTGGGGCAATTTCTTACCCATGGTGCGGTGTACCTTTTTCAACTCTTCCATGAGTGGGACCCTTGTGTGCAGCCTGCCCGCCGTGTCCACCAGCACGAGTTCGAAGTCTTCTCTGATTGCTCTTTGAATTGCTTCGAACACCACAGAGGAAGGATCCGCCTTGTCCTTGCCACGCACGACCTGGCATCCGATCCGTTCGGCCCAAATTTCTACCTGCTCGACAGCGCCGGCTCTGAACGTATCGCCCGCGACAATCATTACCTTTCTTCCCGCCGCCTTGTGCCTCGCTGCTATCTTGGCTATGGTCGTGGTCTTTCCCGAACCGTTGACTCCCAAAACCATCACAACGAAAGGTTCTGATCCATACCCCACTCTCATAGGAGCCTCAACCCCTGAGAGCATGTCCTTGATCAGAACTTTCAGGTGTTTCATCACCATCTCAGGGTCATCCAGCTCACGCCTTTTTACTCGCTCCGTGACACTTTCGAGCAGCTCATAAGCAGTCTGGACACCTATGTCTGCTGTGATGAGCACCTCTTCCAGGCGCTGAACTACCTTATCGTCGAGCTGCTTGTTTCCAAGAAAAACCTCGTCCAGATTCCTGATGAAACCATTACGTGTCTTGTCAAGGCCAGACCTCAATCTAAATAGTCCTGTAGCCTGGTCCGGTGGTTCACTGGAAACGTGAGCCTTTTCCGTACTCGCATCTTCAACCGGCTCCAGGGACGCTCTCTTCGGAGGCTCTTCGGACTCGACCCCGGTTTCAGAAGTTTCACGATCCGACTCTATGTCCTCAGTTTTTCCTCTTCTGAAGATGCGACGAAAAAATCCGCCTTTTTTCTCTTGGTCTTCACTCATTTCTCTCTCTTACCGACCGACGTTTGAATTGACACAAAGAGTCTAACAACGGCAGTGGTAGCGGTCAAAGGAAATTAGTTAATGTGACTTCTTGAGATTCACTTGAATTTACTGATAATATTTGATATATAAAATAATTAAAAATGCAAAAGGAGGCGGTCGTGTTCTGGAAATTCCGCAAAACAAGTATAACCATTCCTATTGAACTCCATGAAAAAATCGCCCGCTCCTGCGAGCCCATAGACCAGGTCCCCAGCGAGGTGATCTCTCTACGATCAAGCAGGAAGAAGCCCTTTGATAAGAAGGATCAGGAGGCGATGTACCGTCACGTTCTCGCACATGGAGTTTAGGCAGAGGTTAGCCTCATCGAAGCTAGGGTTGATCGGAGAGAAAGATTCCGCAGGCATTGGTTTGCCGAAGAGGGGGCATTACTATCGTTTACATGAAAAAAATTGAATTCGTAATACACATTGCGCTGTGGGCTCTTTTTGCCGGTCACATACTGACGTTTGAAGTGCGCGCTTCCCAGACTCGAGAGATCCCTTCTTTTGCCAAGACCTTCAGCGCATTCGAGAAATTATGCAAGAATTCTCTGGGCACAAGAGACGAGTGGCAGCGAGTCATAACCTCTTTTCTGGCCATATACAAGGCGAAAAAAGACAGTTCAGCATCCAGAAGCCTTTTTTTTGCTGGCAGAGCATCTCTGGCTCTCTATCGGCGTAGTGAGAAAATTGAGGACCTGGATAACGCCATCAAATATCTGAATGATTTCAACTGGATCAGCCGTAAAAGCCCTGATATGGCTATCGGCATGGGGGACTTGAAAAAGGCACAAAATCTTAAGCTAAGAATTTCCAAGGCTTCACAAGAACGGACAGATGGACCGGTATCAGAAAAATCCACTGTACCGACCGGGGCATCTGTCAACCCCATGACATCGGCCGGCCAAGCTTACAGCAGTGAGTCCCCAAAGAATATCTTCGTTTCAAAGACATCGCGTGCGGCGAATGGGAGCAGCCGTTCCTCCGGATCGAGACCGACTCTGAATCGCCCGGGAAACCCCTATTTCTCGGCATTGAACCGGCCTGCCGTCTCGTCTCAAGCCCGGTTGAAAAGTGCATCCATACCTCCTGTGACCATGACTGACGGTTTGCCGGCGAAACGTGTGGTGGAGAAGAAATCAAAGGATTTTGTAGTGGTCATAGATCCGGGCCATGGAGGAAAAGATCCGGGAGCGGTTTCGCAAGACGGTAGGTTCAGAGAGAAAGACCTGACCCTCGAGATGGCAAAACGGCTCAAGGATCGTCTCCAGGGTCAAGTGCCGGGAATCAAGGTTATGCTTACAAGAAATGATGACAGTTTCATGACACTTCCCGAGCGGACTTCTTTTGCGAACTCACTGAACGCAGACCTGTTCCTCTCTATTCACGGTAACGGAGCCGGCGATTCCCGTGCAAAGGGCATTGAAACCTATTATTTGAGCAAGTCCAGTTCGCGGGGGGCCATGAGGGTGGCAGCAAGGGAGAATGGTATATCACCCGCCAGGATGTCCGACCTTGAGGCCACACTGGTGGATCTTATGGTGACCTCCAAGAAGAGTGAGTCGGAAACCTTGGCCAATACCGTGCATGGTTCTCTTATGAGTAGTCTATTGCAAAGAGATCCATCGGCCAGGGATCGAGGAGTAAAGCGAGCCCCCTTCTATGTGTTGTTAGGAGCCAAAATGCCCGCGATTCTTGTCGAATGTGCTTTCATCAGCAATGGACGCGACCGCGATCGGCTGTCGAGTAACAATCACTTGGATTTGATTGCAGACGGGATTGTTGACGGAGCCGCCAAGTATTTGAGAAGCCTTGGCGATAAAAGCAGAAGGCGCGTCGTCATCAGCCGTGCTTCATCATCAAAGGGGACCCCCACCTCATGCGATTTATATTTTCCGACCACGACCGTTCAGCCCAGATCCAAAGGATCCGAGAGGGAATAGAGACGCATCGATCCGAAGGAGAGTCGGATTTCAAAAATTTCCAGATGCATCAGGTTTACGACAACGTGCTCGGACAGCTTGCGGATAACTTTCTCGGACATTGGAAGGACAGCATCGCGATACTAGGATTGGGCGGGTACGGCAGAAAGGAGATGAGCCCTTATTCAGACATAGATATACTCTTTCTGAGACCTGAGAATGCTCCGGAGGGAATTTACAGAGGCATTCGCAGCATCCTCTATCTGCTGTGGGACTCCAAGGTGGAGCTTGGCCATTCGGTGCGAACAGTGCAAGAGTGCCGAGAGGAAGCGGACAAGGATCTGGCGGTACTTACGTCTCTTATGGATATAAGGCCGGTATGGGGTACGGAGAGTCTCTGCCGTGAACTCGTCATACAGAGAAAGCGTCTGATTCGGGAAACAGACCCCCTGGATCTTTATTTACGAATCGAGGCTGAAATACTCAAGTCTTCCGAAAAGTTCGGGCATACGATCTACTTCCTTGAGCCGCATCTTAAAGAGGGGCCGGGTTCATTGCGGTACATTCAATTGACAGCTTGGCTGGTTCGTATAATTTTTGGCTGTCAGAGCCTTGATGATCTACCCATAACAGGAGCTTGCGGCAGTACAGCGGTGGCTGAAGTCCGGGAGGCAATGAAATTTCTTGCTGATGTCCGTGCAGGGCTGCATTTTCTTGCCGGCCGACGTGATGACCGGTTGAAATTTGACGCGCAGTTGATTCTGGCTGAACAAATGGGTTTTCGAGATACTTCGCAACGTCGTGGGGTAGAAAGTTTTATGAGAGAATATTACCGCCACGCTTCTATCCTGGACTTTTTTGGTCGGCGAATACGGGCGAAGGCCCGGCTGTTCCTTAGGCCAAAGATTGCTACAGAAATCAAAAGGCTTATGCTGGACCAATCCTTTTATATAGGATCCGGAGGAATCAACCATTTTAATCCCCAAACATTCGCTCTAGATGCCAAAGATATGCTCCATGCATTCCAAAAAATCGCCGAGACGGGATGCGATTTGGACATCAGGTTGGTGGATCTGATCCGAATTCGACTGGATCTTATCGATGAACGTTTTCTGAATGATGCTGAGCCTAATAGACTGTTTCTCAACATTTTCAAGACAAAGGGCTCAATTGCGCAAACCTTGAACGCAATGATGAAGATTGGATTTTTGGAACGTTTTATCACGGAATTTGCTTTGATCCGTTTTTTGCCGCAGCACGACGTATACCATCAGTACACGGTTGATCTCCATACTATAGCCGTACTGGAAAATATCGACTCTTTCGCACGCTCCGACGGTGACCCTGACGATATACTGCTGAAAACGATTTTTTTACGGCTCAAAAATCCGGAAGTTCTTTATCTGGCCGGTCTTTTTCACGACATAGCCAAAGGGCGGGGAGCAGGCCACGAAGTTCGTGGAGAACAGATGGCTCTCCCCATTTTGCAGCGACTCGGGTTGCCTCCTGAAAGCATAGATGAGGTCTGTTTCTTGATTCGTAATCACCTGGCGATGACTCATCTGGCTTTCAAGAAGGATCTTCATGATCAGGCAATGCTCAATCGATTTGCCGAAAACGTCATGCACAAGCATCGATTGGACTTGCTGATGCTGCTTACCCACGCGGATCTCAGGGCGGTAGGAACCACAGCTTTTAGCTCCTGGAGAAGAATGCTCCTGGAAGAGCTTTATTACAGAACGCTTGACATCATCGAGGGCGAAGGACTCGAAGGTGAGGATCTTGCCGAATGGCTAAACCAGATCAAGGTTGTAGTGATGGAGCTTGTGCCCCTGGAACACCGGGGACTCGAGTTGGAACGATATCTCTCTGCAGCAGGATCAAGGTATTTCATGGACTTCTACCCTGGAGTCATTGCCGAGCATTACACCGATTTACGGTCCTATCTTAAAGACCACGGGCAGACTCATCTTGAGTTTGGAGACGTGATATCCAGAAAAGTTGACCACCGGCGGCCGGGTTATAGCTCGATTACGCTGATCACTCGCGATAGACCCGGGCTTTTCTTCAGAATCGCAGGCAGTCTTTCGGCCAATAGAATCAACATTCTTAGCGCCTGGAGCCACACGATCGGGGATGACGCCGTGGGAACTTTTCACGTCAACGACATACCTGAGGGACCTCTTGATGATCCGAACCGTTGGGAGCATTTCATTCAAGATTTTCAAGCAGTTATAAAAGGTGAGGCTGACGTTGATGAACTCATAGCTGCCAGGAGGCAATTCAGGCGATTCATTGGAGGTACATTCAAGCCTCGCTTCCCATTGAAGATCGAGATAGATAATGCTGCTTCGGATAGGGCAACCATCATAGAGGTTTACGCCCATGATAGGACCGGCCTGTTATACGACATCACCCGCCGTCTCTTCTCGCTCGGGTTGGATATAATCTTGACCAAGATAACTACTGAAATTGACCAGGTCGCAGATATTTTTTATGTCCATGACGAACACGGAAGCAAAATTACTGATTTCAACCGCCTGAGCAGCATTAAAGTCAGTCTTCACGATCATCTGGCTGCTATGGAGGACGCCCATTTCAGCCAGCGCAAAGAGGCTGCTCAATGATCAGGAAAAAGACCCCTCAACAGTGGCCGTGAGGGATTTCGTTGAAAAATATGAATCAACCCTCGCTCACCGAAATTGATCTGGCAATAGCGGGCTATCTGGACCACCTCATCATTGACAGGGGTCTTGCTCGCTTAACAGTGGAATCCTACGCATCGGACATGAGAGGATTTTCACGATTTGCTTCAGGCCGGAAAGTTAGAACGGTGAAACAGTTGGGACGCGAAGACATACTCGTTTTCCTGGCACTTCTGGCCCGTCAGGGATTGAGCCCCAGAACCAGAGCCCGTAAGATCTCTTGCATTAAGAGTTTTTTCCGCTTCCTTATAGAACGTAGCGAGGTCCGCGAAAATCCCTCTGACCAAATTGATTCGCCACGTTTCCCGAAACGCATTCCGGAATATTTGCAGCCCGAGGAGGTGGAGCGACTCCTGGCTTCAACTGATCCAGCCTCACTTGAGGGTCGACGAGACAACGCCATGTTGGAGTTGTGCTATGCCACCGGAGTGAGAGTCACGGAACTTGTCGGCCTGGATTTGTATCGAGTTGACCTCGAGATTGGATGTGTCACAGTCATGGGGAAAGGCTCTAAGGAAAGGGTCGTGCCCATTGGCATTCCTTGCTCAAGGGCGCTGATGAGCTATCTGGAAAAGGTACGTCCACGGCTATTAGGTTCAAGACGCTGTGAAGCCCTTTTCGTGACTCGTTTAGGCAAGCCCATGACCCGTCAAGCTTTCTGGAAAATCGTCAAAAAAACCGCCAGGCGTGCCGCAATAAGCAAGGAGATCTCTCCTCACACGCTTAGGCACTCCTTTGCAACTCATTTGGTCCAAAACAGTGCCGATCTTCGCTCGGTCCAGATTATGCTCGGTCATGCAGATATAGCGACCACTGAAATTTACACCCATGTCGCTCAGCACCGCCTGAAGAAATTGCACGCTTCTTGTCATCCGAGAGGATAGATCTATTGGGCCGAGGAATTTAAACGTGAAAACTGAGAGTAACTTCCGAGGCATCCGGAACTTGCCGCCCAAAGTGCCGAGGAAAAGATTATTCTTTCACTGCCTCAAGCCTGCCTTTTCTCCGGAGCCCAGGGGAAGCCGTGCCTCCGCCGGGGTCGTAGAACCGCCGCCGGAAAGCATACTGCGCCTGTCAGCCCTTTTGATGACCGTTCCTGGAGGAGCGGCGTACGAAGGGTGCGCAAGATCCATCCCGGAACATTTCCATATATAGACAAATGCGTCGAGAATATCATTGATCATCGCGTTGTAGATCATGTTGATGTCTGCGTCGGTCAACTGCATGTTTGTCTTTAGCTTCGCAGGAGCGCGGAACATCGCATAGACATCATCTCTCATAATCGCAATATAGTCTTCATCAACAGAATCCTCAGGGGCAAGCTTTTCCGCAGGTTTCAATTTATCAGGAGTGCGTCTCGTCTGTACGTTGGAACGAACATGCTTAAATGTTGGAGTGAATTCGGGCCTGAACCTCTCCATTAGTTCGCCCAGCGAATTGAAATCTCCATATCCATCATAGAATAAACGAATCTCAACTCCATTTTCCGCCACGAGTTCGTCGAGAATCATGCTGAACTTTTGGAGATATGTTTGGTCCGGGAAATCCGGCATCTTAAGAAGAATGATCGAATAAGCAATCATACCAAGTCGTCCGGCAAGGTTGGATGCGGAAGTATCCAACTTTATTTCCCCGCCTTTAAAGGCTTCCACGCAATAGGGAATGTCGCGCATCAATCGCTCGTAGGCTTCTCTTCGGATTTCTTCAAGGTCTTTGAGCTTGCGCGGGCTGAATTGGATGTTTCGAGTCATAAAAGTCATGCCGCGCATGAAGTCGTAACGACTCTGAAAAATATAGGAGCCCATGGCTCTGGGCATAAGTTTCAGAATGTCTTTGGTCACTGTCTGCAAGAAGTTAACATGCGTCTCGTAGGCCACATAACCAGATCCTGGAAGACTTGCGATCACAGTGATAAGACCCGCCGCTATGAAAGGTGACAGCCGTCGAATCATGTAGGGCTCTCCTTCGGACAGCCTGACATTATCAGTTTTGTAGTAACTAATCAATATAAATGTCAATACTATAGGTGCAATATATAATAAGTTAAGTTATATCTATCCTCCGGAATAGCTGCGTTTCCATTCCACCAGCAAATTAAGAGCCTCCAGTGGTGTGAGCGTGTTGGGATCGGTTTGATCTAGATTTTTGAATAGCTCATCGGCTGGATATCCAAAAAGTTCGGCTTGATGTGGATTATCGGTAGCCTTTTTCTTCTTCGGGTTGCGAGGCCGGGAAATTCGTGGCTCTCCGGCAGGATCGATCTCTTTTTTTTCAAGGTTGCCAAGTATCTCTCGTGCCCTGGCAACTACAGGATCGGGAATCCCGGCCAGGCGTGCAACCTGGATGCCGTATGAACGGCTGGAACCACCGGGGACTATCTTTCTAAGAAAAACAATTCCATCTTTCCATTCTCTCACGGCGATACTGAAGTTTCTGACCCTTTCTTTGATCAAAGCGATGTCCACCAGCTCGTGGTAGTGTGTTGCGAAAAGGGTCCTTGGCCCTCCGTCAGGCCTGTCGTGCAGATATTCGGTGACAGCCCAAGCGATTGACAGCCCGTCGAAAGTGCTGGTTCCTCGTCCTATTTCATCTAGTAATACCAGCGACCTGTTTGAAGCATTGTGGAGAATGTCAGCCGTCTCGTTCATCTCCACCATAAATGTTGATTGGCCGAAAGCCAGGTAATCTGCTGCGCCTATCCTTGTGAATATCCGGTCGACAATACCCACATAGGCTTCTTTGGCGGGCACGAAACTTCCCATCTGAGCCATAAGCACAATAAGTGCGGTCTGGCGCATGTACGTGGACTTTCCCGCCATGTTGGGTCCAGTGATAATGAGGATTTGATCGGATGTTAGATTCAGTAAAACATTGTTCGGCACGTACGTTTCCCGCTGCTCAAATTCTTCCACAACAGGATGGCGCCCCTCTCCTATGCGGATTTCATCTCCATCGTGAATTTCTGGACGAACATAACCTCGGGACACCGCTACCTCGGCCAGTGACAGTGACACATCCAAGGTTGCGATCGACGAAGCGGTATCCTGAATGCGAGAAATGACCTCGAGCAGTTTCATCCTAAGGAGGTTGAAAATTTGCTCCTCCAGTTCCAAAATCCTATCTTGTGCGTTAAGAACCTTGAGTTCGTATTCCTTGAGATCTTCTGTTATGTAGCGTTCAGCGTTCACCAATGTTTGCTTGCGAACATAGTTGGGGGGAATCTTGGCCTGGTGGCTTTTCGTGACCTCTATGAAGTAACCGAATACCTTGTTATAGCCGACTCTAAGATTTGGGATACCTGTTTTTACCCTCTCATCAGCTTCGATCCCGGCAATCCATTCTTTGCCATGCCGGCTTATTGAGCGGAGTTCATCCAGTTCTTCGCTGTACCCTTCCCTGATAATTCCTCCGTCTCTGGGGTTTGCCGGTGGCGAATCTACCAGCACAGTGGCAATGGCATGGGCTACGTACGACAGGTCGTCCATTTCTCTCATCTTGACAGCCATTGCTGTATCCAGGCTATTCAGAAGATCGATGAGCTGCGGTATTTTTTCGGCCGATTCTCTAAGTTGGACCAGATCCCGAGGGTTAGCGCTCTTGAGGGATATCTTTCCCGCAATCCTTTCCATATCCCCGATATCTCGCAGGATATCTCCCATATCCTCCCTTAGTATGGTGTTTCGGAAAAGCCCTTCTACGGTCTCGCTCCGATACCGAATTTCCTGGGGGTCGAGAAGTGGATAAGCAATCCATTGCCTGATCAAGCGTGCGCCCATAGGAGTTCTCGTCCTATCCATAAGACGGATAAGAGTTCCCACGGAAGTGCCGTCCCTGATGTTCTTGAAAATTTCGAGATTTCTGAGAGTGGAGTGATCGAGGACCATGTAGTTGCCGAGGTGGTAGACACGAAGAGGCTTGATGTGCACAGGAGTATCGGGCCTGGTTTGCCTAATATAACCTACTATGATCCCAGCGGCCGCGGTGAGGATGGAATTGTCCGTGAGCCCGAATCCTTCGAGGTTTTGCACTCCGTATAATTCTTTTAACACCTCGGAACAACTACGGAGATCGGACATCCAATCTTCCACAGGATGAACATAGAATGAGGGATCCAGAATGCTTCGGAGTTCGTGCCCTCCAGAAATGTGCTCAGGGACCAATACCTCCTTCGGGTCGACACGGCGCAATTCCTGTGAAGCCAAAGAAGTCTGCGATGTTTCGGTAACCTGAAAATAACCGGTAGAAAGGTCGAACGAAGCTATCCCTATCTGGTTTCCCCTCATGGCAAGTGCTGCCACAAAATGATTTTCGTCTACTTTTAGTGTGCCTGATTCTTCAGTGAGACCAGGTGTAAGTACTCGTGTGACTTCCCGGCGCACAATTCCCTTGGCTTCTCGAGGATCTTCGATCTGGTCGCAAACAGCTACCCGCTCGCCTGCTGAAAGTAACCGGGAGATGTACCCGGCAGACGCATGGTGAGGAAAGCCGCACATGGGAACACTATTATCCTTATTCTTGTCTCTTGTGGTCAGTGCGATGTCCAGAATCCGAGATGCTTTCACCGCATCCTCGAAAAACATCTCGTAAAAGTCGCCCATTCGGAAGAGGAGGATTGCGTCAGGGTGACGCTCTTTGTTCTCACGATACTGGCGCATCATGGGGGTAAGATTACTGAAATCGTTTGTCGTTTCTCCAAGTGATCGCATTGCCGTCATTGTCTCTGGAACAGCACGAGTTCCTTCTCTAGCGACATTAATTTTGGCACTGGCTATAAATGGTCAGCTTTTTCCAGCCAACAATTCTTCAGCGGCCCAGCAGTTCAGCGAGAATATTCAGTCCAGTCGCAGTTTAGCGGCATTTCAAAATGATGCCTGTCGGCAGGATTGGTCAAGAGACTCATCTTCTATTTCAATGCTTTCTTGTCTACCTTGCCCACGGCGGTCAAAGGAATCTTCTCTACGAATTCGATTATCTTAGGGACTTTGTATGGAGCAAAATTCTCACGGGCAAAAGCCAAAATCTCAGCTTTCAATAGCTCTTGATTAACATTCTTGAAATATGGGCTTGGTTGTATTACCAGTTTCACTAAATCGCTTCCGGGCCGTTTTGGGTTGGGAACACCTATAATTGCACAGAATTCTATTGCAGGGTTTTCGTAGAGCTTATCCTCGATTTCACGCGAGAATACCTTGTACCCTCCCACGTTGAGCATGTCCTTGGTACGGTCCACGATGGTAAGAAACCCGTCTGAATCCATACGTCCTATGTCTCCAGTATGAAGCCAAGTTTCGCCGTGGCGCTCTTTCAGGGACAACGCGGTATCATCAGGTTTGTTCAGGTAGCCCATCATAACTTGAGGTCCAGAAACCACGATCTCGCCTTCCTCGCCGAAGGGAACGTC
>CAIXMD010000566.1 GCA_903920415.1 uncultured Desulfomonile sp. | reverse complement strand
TGCTCTTTTCAATTTTATTAAACTATCTTTTCTTCAGAATACCATATTGAAGTATCGCTACATGGTTAAGTTTAACGATGCCGTCATTATCGACAGCACCTTTCCCCCATACCCTTCCCCAGCTTTCGACAAGAGATTGTCCAATTACATCAACAACCTGGATTTGACTGAGCTGCCGTCTGGAATTGTTTCATTGTCCACGACCAACTGCTGTCCCTATTCTTGCACCTTTTGTTCCACAAGCGCCCACCGCAATCCTGAAGCAGATCTTGACGAGAAATTGCTTAAAGACACCATACGCCAGATAGAGGCCTTAGGCGTCCCGACCGTTATTTTACATGGTGGTGAGCCTATGTATCGTTACGACCGTTTCCTCAGGCTCGTGAAGCACGTTAGTAAAGATAGGTGTCTTTGGATGTTCACAACCGGCTACGGAGTGACCCTTGAAAAGGCGTTGGAACTTAAGGATAATGGTTTGTTCGGCGTGTGGATAAGTCTTGATCATTATGATCCGAAAATCCATAACCGCCTGAGGGGCCATGCCGAGGCTTTTAAAAACGCTTGCCAGGCTGTGGAATACTTCAAGAAAGCAGGTGTTTACACTTGCCTCTCACTGGTGCCCCCCGACGATTTGCTCGAACCAGAGAACTTCATAAAATATTACGACTTTGCCCGTGATCTTGGTGTTGCGGAAATCCGTGTGCTCGAGAGGAAGCCTTGTGGTCGTGAAGCTTGCAAGGGGGTGATCCCACATAGCCCTGTACTGGAAAAATTGCAGAAGGACCTTTTCAAGGATCGCTCTTATCGCAACCATCCGCCGATTAGTGGGCTTTCCACCTGGCTGGAAAAAGATCCAGCGCTTGGATGTCAATGCCGATTTGAATACCTCTTCATAACATCCAAGGGAGAAGTCCAGCCATGCGAGGCGAGTGAAATCTCATTCGGAAATATAACAGAAGAAGGATTTCCAGCAGTTTATAAGCGCATTTGCAACGCCTTTCCCAGGCCTGCAACAGGGTGTATCCCTATGGTCATGTATCCGGAAATACGTACATATCAAGAAGTTAATGCTCAGATGTTGCCGGACGAAAGGGCCGAAATGTCTGCGCAGATTATGAAGAGCTTTCAGGAAAAAGGCGACATTCCTGGAGCTTACAAGATATTATGGTCAACTTACCAAAGGCGACTCAAGGTTTACAAAAATCGCAAGATGGCCGCTCAGGAGATGACGGCGACTTCTCGCTGAATGGTCATGCTACCCTAACGCGTAGACAGAATTGTGCTAAATGCATGCCTGCGCGTATCCTGGGCACATCAGTCCAATCCATGATCTATGCTCCCTAAGTGGCAAACAACTCCTTCGTACGTTGAAGTAGATCTTCTTGCCGACGGAAAAGGGAGTGAGCAGTCTCCAGGTCCACCAGTTCGAAACGGATTTTGTCTCCGGGCTTGGCCTGTGCCACACGCCTGATATCCGAGGAGACCACCGTGGCTATCTTCGAATATCCTCCGGAAGTCTGTTCAACAAGTACAATAATAGGTTGGCCGTCTGGGGGAATTTGTACCCCTCCAGGCACGCTCGGTTCCGAGATTATACTGAAAGGCGCTCCTTCTTTCAGCTTTATGACAGGACCTTCCAGCCTGTATCCCATACGGTCGGCCTTTGAGGTTACTTCAAATTCCTCGTTAAAGAATGTTTCATGGCCTTCATCAAAGTGGTAATCCTGAGGCCCGGCCATTGCTCTGACAAGTATTCTATTTGGATAGTCAGGAACCAGATCGACCGGAGTTCGCCGGGGAGCGTGCAGCAGATCGGATTCTCCGCGGTTTATCACATCCCCTTTCATTATCGGCCTACCCTCGATTCCGCCCAATTTGGCGCCCACGTAAGTAGACCGGCTTCCCATAACTACCGGCACGTCAATACCACCGCTAACGGCCAGATATGAGCGGCACCCCTTTCTTGCCATCCTAACTCTGATCGTGTCACCCGGCTTGACTCGAAAGGAAATCCAAACCGGGATCTGTTCGTCATTGCGATGCACCGGCATCTGCGCGCCTGTTACTGCAACATCTGCCTCTCCCAACACTTTGAGAGACGGCCCCAATACGGTCAATTCGAGTGCAGCAGCGTCCTCCGAATTTCCCACCAGCAGATTTGCCAATCGAAAAGCAAACTCGTCCACCGGACCAGTAATCGGCACACCGAATTGCTGGTAACCCAATCGCCCTCTATCCTGAATCGTTGTGTAAGCACCCGGTTCCAAAACCTTGAACATCTGCATCATTCATTGTCTCCCATGGGACTGGAGAGAAGACTACTATACTGTTCAAGAGTTATTGGTTTGAATTTTAATAGATCTCCCGTCTTAAAGAGGAACGGCCGGGGTCGAGAGGGATCGAAAAGCTTGAAAGGTGTTCTCCCGATCAGTTGCCATCCTCCTGGGCTATCAATCGGGTAAATTCCGGTCTGGTCGTTGGCGATGCCTACAGAGCCTGCGGAAACCAGCATTCGTGGACTTCTGAGCCTCGGGACGTAAAGCAGTTTTGACAGTCCGCCAAGAAATGGAAAACCCGGGGTGAAACCAATCATGTGTATCTGATAAGAGGGCTCGGAATGGATCCTAACGATTTCTTTAAGGGCCAATCCACTGTACTCGGATACGAAACCCATATCCGGCCCCAGCGCTCCACCATAACACACAGGAATTTCAACGGTATCAGGAACAGGTAGTATTATGTTGGAAAGATGTTCGGAAAGATTCTCCAAACCTTGTTGGAGCTTCGTGGGGTCTGTCAAGAGCGGATCGTAGTAGATTAGGAGTGAACAATAAGTTGGGATTACCTCCTTAAGACCGGGAGGAGGTGCGGAACTCAATGCGATGGACATAGCCCTTACATAGCGATTGACTTCAGGATCAATGGCGTCTCCATACTCAACCAGCAGTCCTCGGTCTCCAGCGAGCCGATAAATCGGTCGAGTATACAGGCCGCCCACTGAATCTCCCTAGTTACTGATCATTCCGTTCTATTGGCTTGACTTCTACTCCGTTGGTCTCAAGGGTCTCTCGAATGGCTCGAACCAACTCCACCGCCTTCGGATTGTCGCCATGAACGCACAGGGTTTGGGCCTCAACAATGATCTCGCTGCCGTCAACAGCGACGATTCGCTTCTCTTTGGCCATCTTCAGGGCCCGATTGGCTACGATTTTTGGGTCTTGAATCACCGCGCCCGGCTCCCGGCGCGACAATAAGGTCCCCTGAGAAGTGTAGGCCCGGTCCGGGAAAGCCTCGAATACCACCTTCAGCCCAACTTCTTGGGCAACAAGGGCGATCAGTTCACCCTTGGCTCCAGCAAGGGCCACATACATCAGACGAGGGTCAACGGCGACAATGGCTTGTGCGATGGCTCGTGCAACATTCTCATTCTCTACGGCAGTCATGTAAAGGTTGCCATGCGGTTTTACGTGGCGTAACTCGATCTTGTTGGCAGTGCAAAAAGCCTGAAGAGCCCCAATCTGATAGATTACATAATTCCTCACCTCTTCAGGAGTGCAATCCATATTACGCCGTCCAAAACCCAATAGATCCGGATAGCCGGGATGAGCCCCCACACCTACACCATACTCTTTTGCCATCTTGACCGTGCGCATCATCACGAGAGGGTCTCCGGCATGCCAGCCGCAAGCAACGTTTGCCGAGGATATGTACTTGATTACTTCCTCATCCAAGCCGAGCTTGTAGCCCCCAAAGCTCTCGCCCATGTCGCAGTTTAGATCCATGTCTATTTCTTATTGCAAAACCCGGGCAAACATCTTTCCCGGATACTGACGAATCAGGCCTCTCAATTCAAGTTCAAGGAGGAGAGCCGATAGCTTACCCGCCTCGATCTTAAGGTTTTCACATAACCAATCGATGGGTACCGGATCCAAGTCAATGGATGAGAGCACTGTCCGAGCAATTTCCGAGAGGTCTGGGTAATCTTCGTGCAGTTCCTGGGTAGGGTGTTGTTCGATCATTTTAACTTGTTCGAACAGAGCAACTACAATGTCTTCTGCCGATTCGACAAGGCAGGCCCCTTGTTTCAGTAAGTGATGAGGGCCCCAAGACCTCTTGTTCATAATACTCCCCGGCAGGGCAAAGACATCTCTATTCTGGTCAAGAGCGTGGCCCGCCGTAATAAGAGAGCCACTTCTGGGAGCCGCCTCTACCACAAGAGTACCTCTTGTCAGTCCTGAAACAATTCTGTTTCTTCTGTAGAAATTTGTCGCAAGTGGAGCGATTCCGGGTCTAAATTCGCTAATCACCGCTCCTTGGGCTACCATTTCTTCAACAAGAGCTTTATTCTCTCGCGGGTAACAAACGTCAATACCACATCCCAGTACGCCGATAGTGCGGCCGCCTGCCTTAAGTGCCGATCTGTGGCAAGCTGTATCGATTCCCCTCGCCAAGCCGCTTACCACTGTTATCCCTGCGTGAACCAGATCTCCAGTAATCTTTTCAGTCATCTCAATACCATAGCTACTCGGGTTTCTCGTTCCGACTACAGCCACCGCACGGCTGTCCTGGGGCAAAATATTACCCCTCACGAACAGCAGAGATGGAGGATCGTAAATTTCCTTTAGATTGTCAGGATAATCATCGTCCCACCGGGTGATTACCCTGACACCGAGATTCCGAATAGTCTCAATATCTCTTAGTATTTCGGCCTTCGGCGGGATAAAGTGAGAGATGGAGCGAGCTGCTTTTTCACTCAAACCGGTTTTACGGGAAATCTCTTCAGCACCAGCTTCCATAGCCGCAAGCGGACTTGTAAAGGCTTTTAACAACCGGGCGATGGTTACAGGACCTACCCCTGGTATTCTTTCAAGAGCCAGCCAGTCATATAGGGAAATATCTGCGTCAGGGGAGTGTTCAGCCATAAGGTTCCGTTCTTGAGAGGCCGAATGAGACATCTCGGAATTTATGCGTAGAACATTTGGGGGAAGCACAATCCTTCCCGAACAAGCCTGCAGAGAAAAACCAGTTGATCTGAACTTGTTAGTTCAGGTTCGCGCTATCCCCTGTTATCCTACAGTGACTTATTCAAGCGCGTCAAGCGCTCCTCGCGGTTCTAATCGCTGACACTCTTTACTATGTCTCCTCGCACTACTTCCTCCCGAGACCTGGTAATAAGGACAGTAGAATTCTTGTCAAAAGCTTTTAAGATGATTCCTTCACCAAGGAATGTGTCCGGCACCGGCATCCATCGCTGCGAATAGGGGTCGGGTGCAGGCTCGTTAGGACGATATATGTTGAGAAGCGTACCCTCTCTCAGTCCGTCGCACTCGCCCCGATCAATGAATACAATGTCCATTTCCAGGTTGCTGCTATCAGGGTAATAAGTTTCCCTTGTTGCTGAAACCAGGATAGTGCCGGTCAACATTTTGTGAGTTTTGGTCGGGACGATTTCCCGTGCTCGAGGAGCGTAAAAACAAACCTTGTCTCCTCGCTCAATCTCCACGTAGCTTTCCAATATAATAGCAGTAATGAGGTCATTACCAGTGCTCGTGACCTCGATCTCTCCGACGATTTCAGTAAGATACCCGATTTCTCTGTCCGGGTTAACCGGATGATATAGTGGGCCTCTATCCCGATAGATACCGAAACGGTCTCCTACTAGTACCACTTGTTTTTTTGACGGCCGAAACCTAACATACACTAGGTCTCTTTCGAGGAAATTGATTTTGTTCAACTCAGGAGAACTTACAATGTAACCCCATATCTGAGTTGGCCTAGAACTCAACTTATACTTGAAAAACTGCCTATCGTACGGGATTCCTTTGTACGGGACCTTGTTTACTATAAATCGTACATCATCAGGAATTCCCGTCGGGGGGGAATAAGACTCGTTGAATGCCGGATAAGAAGACCGGGCATTATAAATGAGCATTTTTGTGCCTGGTATGAGCGGCTCTTTCTCAGGAGATGTCCCAGTGTGTCTTACAGAAATACCTGGATTATGGCTCCATAGATTGCGCCAGAGGCTGGGATTGAAATAGTATTTGCCGGCAATATTATAAAGAGAATCGCCTCTCTGGACTATGTATTGCTCCTGGGGTCTAGGGTATATCTCGAAGGCAGACGCGCTTCCCTGGATTGAGGGCAAAAAATATATAACCAGGGTCAACACACACAAGCGAATCAGTTTTTGAACCATGAACAGGCTCGCAGTCTTGCTACTATTATGGTTTAACTTTTACAAATAACCTACGAGTTTATATATCTTTTTATGTTTAACTTGTCAAGCGGGGCAAACTCGGATCGTTCGGCAGGCACGCAACAAAATTTAGTGATAGTGAAAACAGGCTTTTTAAATGTTTAAAATGTGTGACCCCAGTTACTACTACCATCTCATTCGGACTTTGATAATACCATGCTCTCAACCGGAGCAAGTATCAGATCGCGGGGAGTGACGGCTTCGAGAAAGTCTTCCAGTGAATAGGGGCTGGAAAGGTCCTCAAGCCGCTCTACTAATTCGTGATACCGATTTCCCATTCCTCTTAGGATGCCGAGCTTTTGTTGAAGTGTTGAATGGACCGCAAAGTTGAGATGAAACAGCAATATGCCTTTGCAATCGCCAATTTTTTGATCAAACAAAGGTATAATCAATAGGTTTTCTTGGCCGCCCCGTCCTGAACTCCACACAGCCCGGCCAAGCCTTAGGGCAGTTCGCTTGCTGCCGCCGGCGGATTTTGGCTCATCATACCTGGAACTTTTTCCCAGACATGAGCCGAAGCGCCCGACCGTTTGGATCAATGATGCTTCACCGGCATAGCTTGCCGGTGTACCATCTGCCGTTTCCACAACTCGGTAAAACAGCCCGCCATGTACCTCGGAAATAATTGGGGACACCGTTCGGAGCAGTCTCAGGTCCATATCCTTGATTTGAGCGGGCTGAGCTGAAAGTTCTTCAAGAGCTTTCAGGAGTACAGGCGTGATCACTTCCTTAGGCCTTGAGATACCGACGGTAACTGTTTTGGCCTGATGGCGAATAGTGTCGATAGGTCTTGTCATTTCTTCTATGGCTTTATTCAAAATCCCTATTCCTTCACTGACTACGGACACTGGGATTTCACGCCACCAATCATCAAACCTCAATCCTGCAGCGAACAGGGCAAGGGAAGCCACAGAAGAAGCGGGCAAAGCCGTGTTCATCTGACCTTGCTCGATCAACCTCATGATTTCCGTCCACTTTGATCTGAAAGCTTCCGGATTCCATACGAGCGGTTCATCCAATACCTGTGTCAGCATGGAACGGACGCTTCGCAACACATCGGCGCGAGAGTCGATTGCTTTGGCAGCGTAGAACCCCCACAGGTGACCGGCCACTGTCGCGGTCACGAAGCCGAGACCGGAGCCTGTGTTGGGAACCTCTATCAAACTTTCCGCATGATCATTGAACCGTTTTTCACCGCGTGCACATATCACCAAGGGCTTGCCGTTATGTGCCTTGAAAATTGCGACCTCTTTTGCCGTATCTTGAACGATATACTCCGGGAGATCATTGGCCACTACTATGGTAAGTGGTTCTGTAGAAAGATCGATGTGTTTCTTGTCTTCAGTGAAGTCGCATGGTATGGATTTGTAACAAAGCTCACTCAGTTTAATCCTGATCTCATCGGCAGCTATCTTGTTGGGACCATTCCCTACTACTGCCCAGTTCCTGCTGCTCGGCCCGTACTTCTCAGCCAAATCCTTTATGCTCCCGCTGTGTTCCAAAACCCATTGGATGTCAGACGGGAGTCTCTCTAATTCCTCCACTTCCTGAAAAATCTCTTCGTCCGTTAAACTTCCAAATTCCCGGGCCAACATCAGGGCAGTCAACTTTCCGGCAGCGATCTGTGAGTAAAATGCTTTTGTGGAAGCGACCGCCATTTCCACGTCTCGGCCATCACTTGTGTAGAAGTACGAATCGGCCTTCTCCACGAGTGGAGAGTTACGACGATTGACAATGGCATGTATCCAGGCTCCCTGCGATCCGGCCACGTCTACGGTACGGTTCGTATCAGTGGTAGTTCCACTTTGGGAAATCGCTATCAACAGCATGTCCGACAGCGGTTCCTCCGAAAGGAACCCTGACATCTCCGAAGCCTTGCACCAGCCGACCACAACACGTGATCGAGCCAGAGCCTTTTCAATCAAGTGAGCCACACCCATGGCGGCCACTGATGCGGTTCCTTGTCCGATAACCATGATCCTTCTCATTGAGGGCAAATCAGGATCGCGCAGGCGACCGAGGAGGGTTGCGAAGGATCCGTAGCCGTCAGAGCCGAATTCTATTTTATTCGCAATTTTTCGATACTTGCCCTTGATCGTTTTATGAACACTGGCAGGGGCTTCATGAATTTCTTTTTCAAAGTAATAATCGTAGGATTTTCGGAAAATGTCCCTCGAATGGATGTATATAGGTTCGGCCTTGAGTTGAAACGGCGTAGCGTCTTCGAGGAAACGACCTTTTAAACCATCATTGTCCGACGTACCGGTCTCTATGACAGTCTGCGTCCCTCCTCTCTTTGTGCCCGAAAGGCTATAAGAAGTACGAGTACGTGAAGCAAGTCCGTAAACCTCTGATGCCAGGATAAACCCATCTTTGATCTTGCCGACAAAAAGGCTCTGCCCACTGCCTTTCTGGCCTAGGTACCAGGAGTTGGGGTAATGAGGGTGCTGCATCACAACTGCCAGAGAGCCTTCGCAGTTGTTCATCAATGAGGCGAACCTGTCTTCGGGAGATTGGGAACAGTCTGTTCCGAGTCGATAATAGACAGGGAGTATCTTGGCGTCCGTCGTAATAGAAGGCTCAATAGCGTAACCTTGTGCGTGGACCACTTTTTCAAGCAGCATTTGGTAATTGTCCACATCTCCATTGAGCACGAATTCTGCAGCCATATCCCCGAGTGTGTCCTCGTGCTCTTTTCTGTAAAGGGCTCCGTCCACCGGATGGCAGTTGGCCAAGCTGATAATTCCGTTGGAGGCCCATCTCGTATGGGCTAATATGTTAACATGCTGAATATGGCCAGCTACCGTCCACAATAGTTCATCCGCTCGAATGGCATTTCGCAGCGCCGTAGTGTTGTCCCCCAGGCGTCCCACCAAATTGGCCACTTTATATACAAAAGTGACAACAATTCGCCTGTCCGGTAGCTTTACAACATGGATACCACTCTTTACTCCCTTCTCTATTTTTTCCGGGCGGGGTAAAGAGAAAGGATCTTCTTGGCCAACCGTCGCTTCTGGATACATCCCAGTCGGTACCACATACTGTATTGCGATGCCTGCCGAATCGCGGCCACGGACTTCGAGACGATCCAGATTCTCCAAGACTTGCTCGATGGACCAAACCGCAAAACTTCGAGATCTCCCGGACCCCGATGTGGGCATTCCAGAGGGTAGAAGTCCTGCGGCCCTTACAGCACTACCGAGGACTTCGTGCCTTATTTGCCAGGAGTAATCTCTTATAGCCTCGGACATCTGTTCGAGAGCTTCCGTGGGTCCGTTCTCCACCATAAACGCTTCGATCTTTTGATTCGAGGCATCAAGAATATCAGCCAGTCTTTCGACCCTCTTCAGGTTCTCTCCTCCGTTTATCAATTCCAGGTGCAGGCCGAAAGACATGAGATCGTCAAACCTCTCAACCAGCCCACTGAGAGGGCCGACGAAATTGTGGCTCCCGAAAGACATGGAGGATGCTGCCTCTAATTGCTGCACGGTACTGTCGACCCATGATGAGTCAATTTTTTCCAGCCAGTGATTATTACTTACGAAGCCTGCTATTCCACACACAATACTGTCCTTTCGAGATTGTCGCCCTAGTTTACTGAAGGAGAGATTATTTGAGGGAGAGGAGACGGTTTTGGTCTAACAGATGGAGCCAAGGCGGAAGGCCGAAAGATTCCTTTGAGATCAGAAGCAGTGGACTGAGAAATCAGGCCATCCCCTTCGAGTTTCTGAAGCTTTTCTTTTTTCGCCTTGGGATCTGCTTTTAAGAATGAAGGATCTGTGACTAGGAGCCTCCAGGCCGGAAGTTTTTCAAGCTCCCTCTTGGTCTGAGCAGTGACTAGTCCTTTTTTCTCAAATTCCCTGAGTTTAGCAAGGCGGTCCAGAGGAGAGGCCTCCTGGTAGGCCTTGTCCATCGCCAAAGCCTCAGCAACCAAAATTGTCTCGACAGGGACCCGGTAATGCCACCCCACGAGTTTTCCATCTTCGAGCTTTTTTAGAATGTTCAGGGCTTCCAGAGGGGATGTCGTGTCAAAGCCCTTGGAGCCTGAGAGAATGGCTCCTGCGTAAAGCCGTGCGTACGCCAGAGCTACCGACCAGTCAACGAGGTTCTTTTCTTCCAGCTTGGAAATGATTTCAAGCCTCTTTTGAGGCGATGACTTCAAGTAAGGGGTCTTGTTCACCAGAAACTCTGCCAACAAGATACGGTTAAAAAAATCCCTGGGAATCTTGAGGTGGCTTAGCTTTTCGTCATTCGTTAGGTCAGTCCATCGTTTCAGTCTTTCGAGGGGATCGGATGGTTCCCTGAGATACTGGTCTCCCCAGTCGAGGAGAAGAAAGGTCATATCCGAGGGTTTAAGCTTCTTGTCATGGAGAAGGTCCGCAGCCAAACGGAGCCTTGATATGGGGTCTTTGCCTTTGAACTGAGAAGAATCTATGACCCCGGAAATGACATCCACAGCTTCAAAGGCTTCTGTCGGGAGCCATGATAGAATAATCGAGGCAATTACCGCGGTGACCAATATGCACCGAAAAACATTAGATCCGATTTTATCAAGCTTCATCATAAAAACCAAAGCCCTGTGACATCGAACTAATGATCACCAGCTTTTCCCGTAAGCTTCTT
>CAIXMD010000565.1 GCA_903920415.1 uncultured Desulfomonile sp. | reverse complement strand
GTTCTCGACATCTTTCCAACCCGGACTACCCAGTTGGCTGATATTGTTCTGCCTGCTGCGTTTATTTACGAGAAAGGAGGGGTTTACGGCTGCTCTGAACGACGGAGCCAGCTTACCGAAAAGTGCGTTGAGCCCCCAGGGGAAGCCAAACCGGACCTATGGATCGGAGCTCAACTTGCCAAGCGTATGGGTCATGAGAAGTTGATACCTTGGAACGGAGACGAGGCTCCCGCCAATTACAAGATGGCCTGGGATGATTACCGTGAGTGCGTAAAAGATACGGAGCACACCTTATACGGTATTACCTACGATCGACTACAGAAGCTCGAAGCAGGTCTCCAATGGCCCTGCCCTAACGAACAAAACCCTGGGACAGCTAGGCGTTACGTCCGCGGCCACGATCCTATCATGGATATGCCACAGATTGTCAAGGTCCCCCCCCAAGCGCTCATATATTTTTATGGAGACAAGCAGCACCAAGGAAAAGCAAACGTGTTCCTAAGACCTTACAAGGGAGCTGAAGAGCCTCCGGACAAGGAGTATCCTTTCTTTCTGACTACAGGCCGAGTCATAGAGCAGTGGCACACAGGAACAATGACTATGCGGGTTCCTGAAATAGCCCGCTCACAGCCCAATGCGTACGTCGAAATCAACCCCCAGGACGCGGCTGCCTACAAAATCAACAATGGCGACATGGTGAAGATTGTAAGTCGCCGAGGATTTAATATATTACCTGCTCGAGTTGTTAAGGTATCCCTGCCCGGCATACTTTTCGTTCCCTGGTTTGATCAGGATTGGGAAAGAATGATAAATCGTGTCACCATAGACGCCATCGATGAGGGTTCAAAACAACCCGAGTTCAAAATTTGCGCTGTCCGGATAGAAAGGATCGGCGATCCCAAAGATGTATCTGATATGAAAATCATTTCCAACGTGAATGATCCGTTTCCCGGAGAATCGTGACGCCTGCGAGAGAGAGGAGAGAGGAGTGTTTGTTCAGTCGTATGTGGCTTTGAACAAATGTCCTTCATATGGTGATTTGAATACGTTTCATTCTTTAAGACCAGTTAGCTGGGCCAAGATATGTCCCGCAATAAGATTGGTTGCAGCCTTCCAAATTGGGAGCCGGCAGTGATCATTACGGGCACTGCGCTTTTCATCGAGCCCGGTTCGGATCGAACCGTCATTCAACAACTCAAGCAGTTTCCAGAAGTGACTTTTCACGTGCAGTCCGAATCCGGCACCGAGTTGGTGGTCAATCTGGAAGCTGAGGACCTCGAAGGGTTGGAGTCCCTGTGCAGCAACCTTAAACGAGTTATCTCAGAAATTGTGGATATAACTCATATTTACATAAACTTCGAAGAAGAGATTGAGAAGATTGAATGTGGAACCATTGAAAAGTCTCGCCTCTCTAGAACGCGGTTGGATCAATGAGGGCTTTGGTGGCTCCTTTCCTGATACTTCAAGAGATTTGCAGTAACGCGGGAGGTATGGAGCACGGGGATAATAAATTTCCTGGAAAGGGTTTTCGTCCATGGGGAGAATCCTTTCATTGGCAATTACAGTTTTAATCGATTACGGCCTCCGGGCGCTCTTCCGGAAAAGAGGTTCATGGCCCTGTGTATCCGCTGTAATCGGTGCCTGGAGGTCTGTCCTTACAGCTCCATTAAGCGGGAAGGTTTTGGTCTTACCATAGGGACGCCTTACGTACTGGCCGAGGCCAAGGCATGTTACCTTTGTATGGCCTGCTGCAGGCTCTGCCCGACCGGGGCCCTTGACAGAGAGTTGCGCCATCCCGATCAGGCAAGGATGGGCAAGGCGAAGATAGACACTTCACTATGCTACAGCCATCTCTTTCTGGAACATGATGTGCTTCCCCGCAATTCGGGGGAAAAAATCGGGGCGATGTGCAACACTTGCTATAATGTGTGCCCATTGCAAGACAAAGCCATCGTGCTCGAAAAGAATCTCTATCCAGTAATTCTGGACGGTTGCGTAGGTTGCGGAATATGCGTGGAGAGATGTCCCACCCGCCCTAAACGGGCAATAAATGTTTCCCCGAGCGGTATGGGACGTGTTGACGAGGCAGGCTTTTATTTCAGAAAGGCACGAGGTCATTACGACGCGACCCTTGACCCCGAAATTGTCGGGGAGTCAAAGGTTTTGAAAGGCGAAAAGCTTCTTGAAAAGAAGTCTACAATAGCCGGACCAAACGAGCAACCCGAATTCAAATTTCCCTATGATACGCCCAAAGCTCTAGAGGGTTGGGAATGATGTTCCGGCCCTTCAGGCGCGCAACTCAAGTCGGCGTTTTCTGCTTGATGTTCGTCGTTCCTGTTCTTAATCTGTACGAAATCTATTCCATCACCGGTACTTTTTACGCAATCAATGTTGGTGGATTGGGCATTTCCGATCCCGTGGTTATCCTACAGGCGATTTTTGCCTCTGGAGATTTGACCTTACCCATCCTAAGCGCCGCAATCTTTCCAATATTGCTTGCTTTATTATTCGGGCGGATATGGTGCGGCTGGATGTGTCCATATCATCTCCTCTCAGATGCCGCTTTCTTTCTACGGAAAGGGATCAGAGCCAAATTCGCTGCTGGGGGAAAGATCGAATCTTTTGTTGTGCCCAACGCCTTTAAAGCGAATGTCTTCCGATTCGGATTCCTCGTAGTGGGAACTATGGCAGCAGGAGTTGTAGGAATACCCATTCTCAATTACTTCAACGCTCCAGGCACTGTGAGTACCGAGGTGATGATTCTCGTCAAGGAGAGATGCGTTTCTATAGAGATCGGGTTCATCATTATCTTGGTGTGTCTCGAGCTAGTATTTTTCCCAAGGTTCTGGTGTCGACTTTTCTGTCCAACAGGATCTTTAATCTCTCTTTTTCGCAACCGTTTCACTCTCGGAGTGGGTGCCGGACTGAAGCCCCCCAGAACGCCTTGTTGCAAAGAAAACTATTGCTCAAACATTTGCCCCATGGGTCTGGCACCATTCAAAGAAGGAAACAATCTTCTTTGTACAAACTGCGGGAGATGCATAGATGCGTGCCGAACCCACAGGCTAAGGTTTGTGGGATTCCAGAGGGATGACGTGTGAGTCAGGCTCAATACATTTCGCGCTGACGACAACATGGTATCAGTCCTGGGTGGCTATCCCCAGTGCACAAGATCAAAGCTTTCCGAAAATGGCAGATTTGGATTTTTTGGTGTAATACTGACGACGTACCCGTAAAGACCTGTGTGACTCAATGGCATTCGCCCGGAGAAAAGGACATAATCATTGTTTTCTGGAGAAAACCCACGGGCCTGCAACAGGGTTGTGTGCCGCACTTTGAAGTTCTCCCATAGGTCAATGGGCCCGTGAAGCAACTCTAACCTTAGTTCATTGGGAGTGTGGCCAGCGGTGTCTACCGTGACGACAACCTCCACATCCTTTCCTTTGATCGCGTCTAACTGATTTCGCACCTCCACGTTCCGTATTGCAATTTTTTCCCAATCCTCTCGAATTTTTCTCTTCCACTCCACCATGTTTCTCAGGACCGCGTACCCCCCGGACTGAAGATCAGCGAAGTTCTTTGCAGCAGGCACATAACATGTTTCTACGTAATCGGAGACCATCCTGTGGGAATTGAAAACGGGGCATATTGTTTGAATGGATCTTTTCATCATTCCAATCCATCCTCTAGGAACATCGTCGATACTTCTTTCATAAAAGAGAGGAATTACACTTTCTTCCAGCAAGTCGTAAAGGGCACGACTCTCAATGTCGTCCTGATAAGCGGTATTCTCATATTCTTCTCCCGATCCTATAGCCCAGCCGTTGTCGCCTTGATACCCTTCATCCCACCATCCGTCCAGAATACTGAGATTAAGAGCCCCATTAGCCGAGGCCTTCATACCTGAAGTCCCACACGCTTCCAGAGGACGCCTGGGAGTGTTTAGCCAAACATCCGCACCTTGTACCATATACCGCGCCACATTTAAGTCGTAATCCTCAAGAAAAACCAATCGGCCTCGAAAATTTTCAGTCTTGCCCATTTCGACGATCTTTCGAATGAGATCCTTGCCTAGATCATCTGCTGGATGAGCTTTTCCTGCGAAAATTAGCTGGACCGGTCGATCCGGATGAGACAGGATCTTTGCGAGCCGTTCCGGTTCTCGAAACAGAAGTGTTGCCCTCTTATATGTAGCAAAACGCCTGCCGAAACATATTGTCAGTGCTTCGGGATTCAGCAAGTTATCGGCAGCCTCAAGTTCTTCCACGGGTGCCTTGAGTGCTTTGAGCCTATTGATAAGACGTTTGCGCGCGAAGTAGACCAATCGGGTACGGCATCGATCGTGAGTTCTCCACAACTCCGTTGCCGGAATTTTTTCAGCTCGCTGCCATATCTTTTCATTATCCGGATCCTCAGTCCATCCAGGTCCCAAATATCGGTCATAAAGTTTGCCTAAGTCGCGCGATATATACGATGGAATGTGCACTCCGTTAGTGACCGGGACGATTGGCACGTCTTCTCGGTCTGCATAGGGCCAAACCTCATGCCACATATCTCGGGTTACTCTCCCGTGGAGTTTGCTGACGCCGTT
>CAIXMD010000564.1 GCA_903920415.1 uncultured Desulfomonile sp. | reverse complement strand
CGTGTACAAGGGGTATTGCATGAGGGAGCATTCCAGGGTGTCAACGGTCCGGACAATTAAAATACCAGGGGTTCGCTTATATTTCAAGACCCTATCCGTGGATCTCCTTCAAAAGAATGTCCTCAAAGGGACCCGATGGTTGTTGCTGAAGAATCCCGAAAACCTCAAAGATCACCGAAACGAAAAAACTCGGCTCAAGAGGCTTTGAGCCTTAAAAACCCTTGGCCACAGCCTAAAAATATGCGCTCTGCACCTCACTAGGCCCATTGTACAACCGATGTTGAACTGTGTAAGATACGTGAACTGAAGTCCAATGTCCTTGACAATATCCGCGGTGTTTATTTAGAATCCTCTTGCGCGGCCAAGTAAATTTGCCGAACCGCGGACTTGGCTGTCGGAATCAGAGCTTTTCTTCGAGACAGGTGATTGGGACAAGGCGAGTTGAATCGAAAGATTGGTTATGGAATCTGTTGTTGAAATTCTTTGCATGATATTCAGTTTCATTGAGTCCGGCTTTGACCCTGAACTCGTTTTTGGAAACGTGGGTTTCCCGGGGTTACTCAGTTTTCTTGAACCGAGTTATTACCTGCTCCTTCCTTCTCGACCGGAGGTTATGTTCTGTTTTACGATTAGTTTGATCCTATACGGCTTTCCGGTGTATTCCGGAATAAGTCGAAAATCAGTCTCGCGCGGCTCGTATCAATCTTGGGATTTGGACCTGCAAATCGGATGTCAACCCATACCTCCGCGTGACCCGTCTACTCGGAAAAACTTCTGAGCACTCGTTTCTCTAGACCATCCGGTTCCGAATCAAACGCTTTCAAAACTAAAATTTTTCTTTTTCTGGACATGGAGTGTAAAATCATGCTCGGTATCCAAGAGTTGGTCCTCATTCTGCTTATCGTAGTCCTGTTGTTCGGAGCAAAGAGGATTCCAGAGATCATGGAGGGCCTAGGGAAAGGAATCAAAACCTTCAAGAGAGCAGTGGATGAAGAAGATGTTCGTCAAACCGGTCAGACGCCCAACACGGCGGTTTCTTCCGACAAACTCTCTGGCCGCGTGGCCGACGCAGAGGATGTCTTGCACGGGAAGAATGAGCCGAAATAGCTCAGCTTTATTAAGGCAGTCTGTTTTCCTACGAGGTGAATTTAAGGATGCTTTGTGTTTTGTCTAAGTGGATTTTTTTGACGGTGATTCCATAATCATTAAAATCGTTTGGAACGGTAGATTCCGAGAAGCGATAGACAAGGGTGGAATTGATGTCCAGTGAACATGTTTTGGCGAGAAGTCCTCTCCTAGACGAGGCAGTAACGCCTCAATCCGTTGAAGCATTCCAGACCGAAATCGTCGCGGTTGGAGAAGACACGAGCAAGTTGCGTATTGCACTGCTGGTGGATTCCTTTACACAGCCTTCTTGGGTCCACAAGATTACCGACAATATTGTCGGCTCGTACTTCGCCGAGATCGTTTTGATAATCAAGAGGGATGCATTGGGAAACGATTCACGTGGTGTCCTTGGACGATGGTCCAGAAATGGCGATTCTGCCCTGTGGACCATCTATTCAAGGTTTGATAATCTTACCCAATCGCCTTATCCAGACCCATTTCTGCATCTCGATATAATGCCACTCATACAGGGATGCCCGATCCTGAGAATTCAATCCGTCAATGACCGTCAAGAACAACACTTAGGTGATGAGGAAATTTC
The DNA here is from genome assembly GCA_903920415.1 of uncultured Desulfomonile sp. Lineage (GTDB taxonomy): Bacteria > Desulfobacterota > Desulfomonilia > Desulfomonilales > Desulfomonilaceae > CAIXMD01. The sequence continues at coordinate 1,275 of CAIXMD010000564.1, read as the reverse complement.
GGCCATTCTATCTTACGACATAGACGTGATGCTTGAATTCTCAAGCACGAGGCTAGACGAGGCCGCACTGCGGATCGCCAAATTCGGCGTCTGGTCAGCGAGTTCCTCCACAAACTGCACACCGCGTAAAGGCCCCCCCGGGTTTTGGGAGGTCATGCAAAACGAAGCTGCAATCGAATTCACCTTGCGGATGGCAACCTCTGATCGGAAGCACCCGAAAATCCTTTACCGATCCTGGACATCCACCGACCTCTGCTCGATCAAGGGCACGAGAAGCAAGGTATACTGGAAATCGGCTATCGCTATTGTGCGAAAACTTAGGAACCTTCATCACAGAGGCCCTGTTTCTTTGGAAGAGGAACAATCCGAAATGGTCCCTCAGCCACAACCGAGAGACGCTCTGAATGTCTCGGTACCCACCAATGCTCAGATGCTTGTCTTTTTGGCAAAAGTCGGCAAGAGAAGGCTCCAGCGAAGACTGCGTAATGTTTCGCACTTGGAACAATGGTTTCTAGCCTACAAGTTTGGTGAACAAAGTGGTCCTGACTGCTCATTTCGTGACGTGAAATATTTGAAGCCTCCCCCAGACAGATTTTGGGCAGACCCTTTTCCCCTAGAGAAGGGAGGCAATTACTACATATTTTTAGAAGAGTTCTTGTACAAAACAATGAAGGGACATATATCCGTCATTGAAATGGACTATCATGGAGCATGGAAACAGCCCAAAATAATTCTCGAGCGAGACTATCATCTGTCTTATCCCTTTCTGTTTGAATGGCGTGGGGACTTGTACATGGTTCCTGAGACAAAGCATAACAATACCATAGAATTGTACCGTTGCGTGCATTTTCCCCATGAGTGGAAATTCGAGAGGGTCCTCATTGACCAGATCCAAGCCGTGGATGCCACCTTGCACGAAATGGACGGTATCTGGTGGCTCTTTTGCTGTGTCGGCGGGCGGGATTTTGCCTCAAACGACGAGTTGCACCTCTTCTACGCCGAAACACCTCTTGGTCCCTGGACTCCTCATAGATGCAACCCCGTCAAGTCGGACGTAAGGTCGTCCAGGCCCGCCGGTAAACTTTTTCATTGGAAAGGCCACCTGTACCGACCATCCCAGGATTGTTCCGTGAGAATGGGCGGAGCCCTGTGTATCAATCGCGTTACTAGCCTATCTCGTGAGCATTATCAAGAGGAAGTGATTACCCGGATTGAACCGAAATGGATGAAAGGAATTTACGGGACTCACACGCTCAATAACACGGGCAGGTTGAT
>CAIXMD010000563.1 GCA_903920415.1 uncultured Desulfomonile sp. | reverse complement strand
TTCATCCGGGATGGAAAGCGATGTGCACTTTGAAAAGGGCGGATAGGGCAGATCACCCGACAAGGACGGTATCCGACGCCGTCCTTCCGCCTCAAATAAAGTCGGCCAGGACTGAGCTGGTCGGAGGCAGTAGAAATGAGAGCGCGAAATATTAAGCCAGGGTTCTTCAAAAACGATGTTTTGGCCGAGTGTGGACCACTTGCCCGCATACTTTTTGCCGGTTTGTGGTGCATGGCAGACAGAGAGGGCCGTCTTGAGTATCGGCCAAAAAAAATCAAGGCTGAAATCCTCCCATATGACAATTGCAATATCGAAAAACTGGTTGACGAATTATCGGCAAGAGGCTTTGTGGGTTTATACAGCGTAAATGGAGAAAATTACTTGAATATTATAAACTTTGCCAAGCACCAGTTTTGTCATGTACGGGAACAGGCAAGTTCGCTGCCGGCACCAGATGAGCACCAGTCAAGCACCAGTCAAGCACCGGAAGAGCACAGGTCGAATCCGCCTGAATCCCCCATACCCCATACTGAATCCCCCATCCCCCATATTGATAATACCGGAAAAGGTGCAAGCACGAGTCCAAAACCTCAGCAGAAAACTAAATTCCTCGATTCTGTTCTTCTCACAGACCAGGAATATCAAAAACTGATTCTGAAGTACGGGAGAGATCCTACAGAGAGAGCCATCGAGATACTAAACAACGGCATCATGTCGAAAGGCTATAAATATAAATCACATTATCACACGCTTATCGGCTGGCCCATGAAGGAGGCCCGAGGAAATGGAAACGGCAACGGATTTGCGAGAAGCCCAGGACCGGCTGTTAAAAAGACGGGGAATGCTGAAAGTGATGGACAACCATACCCAGCAGATCGGGAGTACTGATTTTCAGGCTATTGCCGAACGGTGTATGGCTATGTCACGGGGTAGTGGCGAAAACGTGATTCCTTTTCGTGAAGAGAGAAGTCATTCCGAAGAGCCTAAGCCAGTACCAGAAAAAACCCTGCCTCTCTCCTACCTGGGCGTTCCTAAACTCTACAGTGCATGCAAGTTTGATACATTCCAGGGGAATGAAAAACTGGTGACAGCCCTTGGGGCGATTGCGAGAGGGGATGCCCATGTCGTACTGCGAGGGAATACTGGATGTGGGAAAACACATCTCGCCGTAGCAATGATCCGGGATCTGAATGTATTCAAGGCGCTTTATATTACTGTGCCTGACCTGCTCTTAAAAATAAGATCCTCGTTCAATGGCGGGTCTGAATCTGAAGATGAAATAATCGGGAAGTATTCAGAAATTCAAGTCCTTGTTCTTGATGACCTCGGGGCGGAAAAAGTATCTGAATTTGCGATCACGACGCTCTACATCATCCTCGACCGGCGTATTCGGGAGTGCCGGAAAACCATCATCACAACAAATCTAAGCAAAGAGGACATAGAGGCGACATTCGGGGCCAGGATTGCCTCACGACTCGCTTGTATGGAAAATATTAAAATCAATATGCCAGATTATAGGAAAAACCGGCAATGAGTTCAAAAGCCAAAGACGATTGCTACCGCTTGATCCAACAGATCGCCATCGACCAGGACCCCTTGTGCATTTGGACGGGGTGCATGGAAGACTCTTGTGTCGGCCATCACCTGTTCAAGCGCGATCGGAGGGGGACAGCATTCCACCCTGAAGCCGTCCGGGGACTATGCCACATCCACCATGGATATGCCCATGCCAGACCAGAGCAGTTCAGGAAGATCATGATCGGGTTTATAGGGGAGCGCTACTACGATCTCCAGCGGTTATCCAAGACCGTCGTGAAGTGGGTGGACTATGCTGTCAAGAGAATCGAACTGCGGGAGATCCTTGCAGGGCTGACAAGGAAGGTCAACGCATGAACGAACGTCACTGGTCACAGAAAGAAACGGCCGCGCA
>CAIXMD010000562.1 GCA_903920415.1 uncultured Desulfomonile sp. | reverse complement strand
CGTAGATCCGTAATGATACAGATCCTATCACCTTATTGCAACTCGTTATGGAATTTCGTTATGGAGCTTCCGCTCCGGTCGACGTCAAGTACACTTGTAACCTTTCTTTTTTTTTGCTGGTGCTAGACCTCTGATTAACAACCGTTGTGAAGGTTGTCTAACATAAGAGTTTTCACCACCAAATCAATGTGATATTGACCATTAAGCAATCCATGGTGCCAGGAGGTTTCATGCGAAAAAACTCGATCAAGATTGCCGTCATTTTTGGAGGGCGCTCTGCGGAACATGATGTTTCGTTGCGTTCAGCCGAATCCGTTTTCCGGGCCATGTCGCCAGACCGATATGAAGTCGTTCCGGTACTCATAACACGAGAAGGCGCATGGTACAGAATGCCGCCGGAGATTTCTTCTTTCGCACCGGGCGTGGTCCCGAAAGAAACAGACCGTCTCTTGTTTTCCCCGGACCCAACGCATAGAGGTTTTCTCCAGATTGGTGAAGGCGGCGAGATCCTTTCGATGTATGTAGACCTGGTTTTCCCTGTACTGCACGGCACTCACGGGGAAGATGGCACGCTTCAGGGTCTGCTTGAACTTGCCAATATGCCGTATGTAGGATGCGGAGTGCTTGCCTCGGCTGTGGGTATGGACAAGGTACTCATGAAATGCGCGTTTCGAGATAACGGCCTTTCAGTAGGACCTTTTTTCTGGTTCCTCAGGTCTGAATGGGAGCAAGACAGGGATTCCATTCTTGAAAGCATGCTCCGCAGGCCGTTTCCTTTTTTTGTAAAACCTGCCAATCTGGGCTCATCCGTGGGAATAAGCCGTGTAACCTGCATGGAAGATTTTGAAGCTGCCGTGAGTCTCGCCTTTTCCTACGACCGAAAAATCCTTGTCGAGGACGCTATCCAGGGAAGAGAACTTGAGGTAGCCGTTCTGGGCAACGACGCACCAGTGGCAAGTGTTGCCGGCGAGGTAATAGCTCACTCGAATTTCTATGATTACGAAGAAAAGTACATTCGAGACACTGCCGAGTTGATCATCCCTGCGGACCTTGAACCAGTTCATAACGAAACGGCAGGAAAGGCGGCAGTAACTGCTTTCAGAGCCGTAGACGGATCCGGTCTCGCTAGGGTAGACATGTTTCTCACCCCTGACGGAGAGATTGTAGTAAATGAGATCAACACACTCCCAGGCTTCACTTCAATAAGCATGTACCCCAAGCTCTGGGAAGCAAGCGGCCTGGCTTACGATTGCCTTGTTGATAAACTGGTGGTTCTGGCCATGGAACGCTACGAAATAAAACAACTTGTCAGAACAGACAGATAACAGCAATGAAAGCGATGATCCTTGCCGCAGGTCTGGGGACACGCCTACGCCCACTTACAATCGAGCGCGCTAAACCTGCAATTCCTCTGATTGGTAAGCCTCTTGTGGTCACCCTCATTGAAAAGCTGATCGAAAATGGCGCATCCGATTTCAGAATAAACCTGCACCATCTCCCGCACACCATCGAGAAGCTTTTCAACTCAACACCATGGAGCCACCTCCCCGTGTCTTTTTCCTTTGAGCCGCAAATACTTGGAACTGCTGGAGGTTTGAAAACCAACGAAGCATTTTTCCAAAGTGGTACGTTCTTTATGGCCAATGGCGATATACTTCAGGATTTTCCTCTGGCGGAAGCGCTGTCTTTTCATCGGGAGCACGGAGCACTGGCTACGCTGCTACTTTATCAGCAGGATCCGCCATACCTATATTCCCCTATAAGAATCGACGAGGAAGGTCGATTAAAACATTTCAAAGGGATCTCTCAGGAGGGTTATCTGCGACCAGAAACTTACTTATTTACGGGAATTCATATTCTCGAACCGGAAATTTTCCGATTTATCCCACCTGAAATTTTCTCTGAGATCAACGACCAGGTCTATCCAGAGGCTCTAAGAAGAGGCATGCCCATATACGGTTTTCCAGTCAGAGG
>CAIXMD010000561.1 GCA_903920415.1 uncultured Desulfomonile sp. | reverse complement strand
TGCAGTAAACTGAAACTCATTCAGCATAATCGGTACTTTGTTAGGGTTTTTTATACTGAAAATGTACGCCAAGCTTAATGTACTGCTGTACCCGTAAGTTTCTTCCTTTCCGGGTTCTTCTGCACTCTTAAATCCTATTCTTGGTTTTACATAGAAGGGCTGAATGCTGGCCACATCTACCCTGTCCAGGGTAATGACAGGGGCCTCCATGGCAAATGCCGGGAGTACAGTTAAACCTAACGCTACCAGGAAAGTCGTAAAGATCGTTACCGCCTTATTCATATTCCCTCCTTTGCCAACGATGGGCATATTAGGTTAACCAACGTTTACGTCTCTTATAATGCTTCACATCTCGGAAACTCTTCCTTCCACCCACATCGGCAAGGCCCAAATAGAAGTCACGAATATCGGGGTTTTCTTTGAGCTTTTCGGAAGTGTCGTCCATCACAATACGACCGTTTTCCATGACGTAGGCGTGAGGAGCCACCGTTAGTGCCAGCTTCACATTCTGTTCCACAAGAAGAATTGGGATTTTTTCTTCCTTATTTAGGCGTTGAATAATCTCGAAGATCTCTTTGATAAGCAACGGAGCAAGCCCCATTGACGGCTCGTCAAGAAGCATCAACTTCGGCTGTGCCATCATTGCCCGGCCTATGACGCACATCTGCTGCTCTCCCCCGCTGATAAAACCGGCCATTACGTTTCGCCGTTCCCTCAGTCGAGGAAAATAGTGATAAACCATGGCCAGTCTTTCTTTGATCCCGGAAGGCCTCAGATGGCCGCCTACGATTAGGTTTTCTTCAACGGTGAGGTGTTCAAACACTCGTCTGCCTTCGATAATCTGAAAAATCCCTCTCTTAGCGATCTTCTCTGCCGGCAGTTTGTGTATTCGCTCCCCCATAAACTCGATGCTACCATCGGTTACTTCGCCGTTTTCGTGATTGAGGAGACCGGAAATAGCCTTAAGGGTTGTGCTCTTGCCCGCGCCGTTTGCCCCCAGCAACGCTACAATCCCCCCTGGTGGAACTTGTATGGAAACCCCTTTGAGAACCAGGATAACCTCATGGTATCGAACTTCAACACTATTGATCTTCAAGATACTGCTGTTCTCCGCCACAACCTTCTCCCTTTTCGGCTGAATTCAGCCCCGCAAAGGATTGCGGGCATAATCCCCGCTAACACTGCCTTGTGAAAGGTGTTACCAACCAAGCCAGCTCTGCCACTTGTCGGGGAACTTTTCCTTCATATTGATTTTTTCAAACAATTCGATCTTGCCGTCCTTTATGGTGTAGAGAGAAGCAACTGGTGTAGGTCTGTGGTCAGTGTCGGTAATGGTGTATGGCCCCACGCCGAGCGCGTTTGTTGTGTCAAAGGGATACCAGTCTTTCAAAGATTCAAGCGCAGCCTTGATGGCAGGCCCGTCGAGCTTGCCCTTTTTGTCTGCCATTCCCAGACCTGCAGAGGCAAGAGAAACTTTCACCCAACCCTGCACTGTTCTAATGTCTCTCTTGTCTAGAGGAACACCAGGGTTAACCTTTTTGGTGTATTCCACAACCTTGTCCATGTAGGGAACATCCATTCCAATGAACGCGCACGATGCAGCTCCAATCGCTCCTTCCCCTGCTTTTTGAGTCATTTTAAGCAGGTTATTGTCAAATCCCCAGTTGTTAATAATGTTATCGGCCTCAAGTTTGAGAGCGTAAGCATCCTTGATGGCTGTCGCCACTGACATCGTTGTATTGCCGTGCCAGATAACGTTCGCTCCCTCTCCTTTTGCCGCAAGAACTTGGCTTTTTGCATCCAAAGCAGTCAGAGGAACATCTTGATCTTTGGCCACCTCGATTCCGAGTAATGCGGCCTGATCTTTAATAGCCTTGATGGGAGCACTAGAATATGGAGATGCAAACATGTAGAAGCATACCAATTTTGGTTTTTTACCCGCTTCCCTGTCCTTTTTCCACTTGTCACTCTTCTGCCAAACTTTTTCAAACCAAGAGGTCAGAGCCGCTCGTGCGTTTGTTGAATAGTCCGTGCTGTAAATAAAATTGTAAGGGGTCTTCTTAGGATCGCATAAATGGCCCGACAGGGAGTCTGATATCGTCACCATTTTATCTTTGTTGACAGTCGGCGAGAGAGCTTCAGTATCTCCGGTTCCCCATTGTAACAATAGCTGAATTTTATCTAGATCCCTGAATCTCTTGTAAATAGTGATAGCCTCCGGGACCCTATATCCGTAATCGTAGAGTAAGAGTTTAATCTTCTTGCCGTTGATTCCTCCACTGTCATTTATGTAGGTGACGCATTCCCGGATACCTAGAGCTGCATCTTTGCCTACGTCGGAAGTACCACCGGTCAAGTCGTTTATCGATCCAATCTTAATCTCCTCATCAGCAAAAGCCGTTGAAAAAACAAGCATGAATGCAAAGACCATCAGTAGTAAACGCTTGATCATTTGAAGCTCCTTTTCATTGTTGTGACATTAGCTCGAAAAAGACGGTAAGATGCCTCTTACTGATGAGAAAACCCCCTTTCTTGGTTTAGATGCGCTCTAGTTACTTACCCGTGTATGAGAAAGGCCAAAGGTTAAAATAGTTTTTTATCTGCCAATATCTGTAACTCAGGCCGTTGGGCTCGTACATGAGAAAGAAAATGATCGCCAGCCCGAATGCGGATTCCTTGAAGAATATAAATTTCGTGGTTATCCACCCGATTTCAGGGTACGATGACATCAAAAATTCGCTTGCCCCCAAGACAGAAATTTCGAGTAGCTTGAATATCATGACCACGAATATTGACCCGAAGACGACACCCTGGATACTCCCAACACCTCCGATAAGTATGATACCGACCCACAAGAGCGAATAGAACCACTCGTAATGCTCAGGGCTGACAAAAAACAGAGCACTGATATAGAAAGAGCCTGCAATTCCAGCAAAAAAGCCGGCAACAAAGAAAGCCATCAGTTTGTACGCTACTATGTTGACCCCCATAGTCTCGGCAGCTATGTCGTTGTCTCTTATGGCTATCCAGGCTCGCCCCACCTTGGATCTGAGCAAATTCCCCATTACGATCAAACATATCAAGACCAGGACCATCGAAAAATAATAGATCTTGACATCGGAATCGATCACCCAAGGTCCGATCTTAATCAGGCCGTCGGGAATGGAGAAAGATTGACCCCTTCCGCCGATCTGGCTCACATACTGTGTTATTACCAGGGGGACGGTAATCCATTGGGCGGCCATGGTGGTCATGATAAGATAAAATCCCTTCACTCGAGCTGAGGGGAGGCCGAAGAGAACCGACCAGATCGCCGCGGCAAATCCAGCAAAAACGATACTTATAGGATAGGCCAGACCCCAATTAACAACCCACTCCGGCCACGGAACGAACAAGACCATCATTGCGCTCGTGTAGCCGCCCACCGCAACAAAGGCCGCATGGCCCAACGTTATCTGCCCGCAATATCCCACAAGCAACTGCACTCCAAGAGCCGCGAGAATGTAGTAATTTATTGTGTAGACTACGCTCAGCCACTGGGAACCCACCAAGTAGGGCAAAAGGGCTAGGAGAACTAGCATCAGAATCATTTTCCCTTTGATGAAAGGAGTGCGCCACCACTTTTGGTCGGCCTGATACGATTCGAAATATGTGCCGCCTGGAAGATAACTCATGGACTATACCCTCTCTATCCGTTCCCAACCCCAAAGCCCATATGGCTTGAAAAGGAGGAAAATAACCATGAAAATAAATGGGGCAATCTCTTTTATGCCCCCGGGGAAGTAGTAATCCAGGTACCCCCCTGTTAAATTCTGCAAAATTCCGATAGTGATGCCGCCAACAATTGCACCGGGAACAGAGTTCAGCCCTCCGAAAACCACTACAGGGAGAACCAACAAACCGAGATGGCTGACCGAGTAGTTGAGGCCGTTGATATTTCCTAGGAGGGTCCCTCCTACTCCTGCCGCCATAAATGCTATGGCCCAGGCCAGCGCGTAGACGAACTTGGCGCTGACTCCCAGTGAAAGAGCAGCCATCTCGTCATCAGCGCAAGCCTGCATCGAGAGGCCCCAGCGAGTAAATTTGAAAAAACTCACAAAAATTACCATGAGTAAGATGGCTGCCACAAAACTCCATACGTAGACCTCCCCCACGGCTATACCCGCAACAACTATTGGCTCAATGGAAAAGATGCTCGGCAAGAAGATTTGAGTGTCGGTATCCCAGATTATGAAGACCATCCCTTTGAAGAAGAACGACAGGCCCACGGTGACCATAATGACTGCCAGTATGGGCTCCCCTATCATTTTCCGGAGGAATATTCGCTCTGTCAGCAAACCCAAAATGAGCCCGATGATTATCGTTCCGACAATAGCAGTTATGAACGCATAATTAATCGGCATGACGGTAACGAATCTTTGGTACAGTCCCAGGCAGACGTATCCACCTATCAGGGTGAGTTCGCCCATGGCCAGGTTGAGAACTCCGGAACATTTGTAGATCAGAACCCAGCCGAGAGCGACCAGAGCGAAAATTGAACCCAGCATTATCCCGGTTATGACAAGCTGTAGGAAGAGGTCCATTATTTCTTTCCTCTCTCTTTTACATCTTGCAGCCTTATATCAGCTTTTATCTCTATTACCCGACCGTCTTCGTATGTGATGTTTGTTTCCATGTGGAGTATTTCGATTTGCGAGTAGAGGGCATCAATTATGTTTTTGTAACGGTTTTCTACGAAAGCCCGACGTATTTTCCTGGTTCTCGTCAGTTCATCATCGTCAGCATCGAATTCCTTGTAAAGGTTGGCAAATTTTAAAATTTTTGCCGATTCGGGAAGAGAGCGATTCACCTCTCTCAGGGGTCCTTCCACCAGGTCATAAACCAGGGGCAACTGCGACAGTTCAGTGTAACTAGTGTAGTTTATTCCATGGTCCTCTGCCCATTTCCCCACGGTGTTGTAATCAATGCAGAGTATGGCAGTGACGTAGGGTCTCTGATGCCCTACAATCAATGCGTCTTTGAGGTAAGGACTGAACTTGAGGCGTGCTTCCAGGAACTGAGGTGAGAATTTCCTCCCGTCATTCAGTATCATGATGTCCTTGGAGCGATCGAAAACAACGAGATGCCCGTCTTCATCAATGAAGCCGGTATCCCCGGAATAAAGCCAGCCGTCCTTGAGAGTTTTTTCCGTCTCTTCAGGCATCTTGTAATAACCGACAAATACCGATGGGCTCTTGGAAAGAATCTCATCATCTTCAGTTATGCGGATTTCCGTTTCCGGGATGGGAGTACCGACAGTGTCGAATTTAATGTCATCGTCGCGATGGACAACTGAAATACCTGCTATCTCGGTTTGCCCGTAGATTTGCTTGAGGTTCACCCCGATGGCATGAAAGAAACGAAAATGGTCAGGGCCCATTGCCGCTCCACCAGTATACGCATGGCGCACATTGCTGAGACCCAAATGATCCCTGATTTTTGAATATAAGCCTATTTCCGCCAATGAACGAAGAAACTTCCAATGAACAGGGATGGGCTTTTTCTCAAATTTAAGTTCTGCATTATGGTACCCGATTTTCATACAAATATCGAAAATTTTGCGTTTCAGCCATGTTGCATCCAGATGTTTGACTTGAACAGTCCTCGTGAACTGCTCGTAAAGGCGAGGTGGAGCGAACATAACATGCGGGCCTATTTCTCTCACATTTTGCTGGGCTGTTTCGGGCTCTTCCGGAAAATTGATGGTGTATCCCACCTGTAGTCCGCAGGATATAGACATCATCTGTTCGCCTATCCAGGCAAAGGGGAGGTATGAAACGAAATCGTCCGAGGGAGTGCAGGGATCGACCCTCATCAGGTTCTGCCCCATGGTCAGCATGTTATAGTGCGTGAGGAGTACCCCTTTCGGCAGCGAAGTGGTCCCGGAGGTGTAAAAGAGAAGACATATGTCATCACCCTTTCCTTGAACGACCAATTTGTCGAACAGTCCCGGGTTGTGAGCTTCTTTCTCCCTGCCGATTTTCATAACTTCTTCGAGACTGATCAGCATGGGGTCGTCATAGTGGCGAAGTCCCTTGGGGTCGTCCCATATTATTCTTTCCAACCTGGGACATTGATCCCTGATCGCTAAAGCTTTATCAACCTCTTCCTGGCCCTCTGCGACATAGAATTTCGAATCTGAGTGATCCACGATGTATTTTACTTCATCCATCAGGCAGTCCTGGAAAAGCCATACGCCGATTCCACCTCCGCACATCGCGGCCATTTCTGTCCAAAGGGCTTCAGGTCGATTGTCTCCAATCATTATTACTTTATCGCCAGGAACCATGCCGAGGCTGACCAGACCAAGGGTTATTTGCTTTACGTTTTCAAGGTATTGTTGCCACGTCACAGGCAGCCAAATGCCGTATTCTTTTTCACGCATTGCGACTTTTCCAGCCCCGAATTTGTGGCATTGACGTACCAATAGCTTGGGCAAGGTAAGATCTTTTGTGATTGATATTTCGCTGAAGGTGCGCTGTTTATCTTCGGCTGACATAGAGATCCTCCACCTCGCCCAAATAGGCTTTTATTACTTCCGGATTCTCCTGGACCTCTGCTGGGATCCCTTCGGCTATCTTAACGCCGAAGTTCAGCGCCATGACGCGATCAGAAAGATCCATCACAACCCCCATGTCGTGCTCCACCAGAACGCACGTTACGTTCCAGCGTTCGTCCTCGTTGATATCTATGATGAAGCGAGCCATATCCTCAACTTCTTCAAGGTTGAGTCCGGCAAGGGGTTCGTCCAGCAGAATCAGCTCGGGCTGGACTGCTAGCGCTCTGGCCAACTCTATCCGCTTCTGCA
>CAIXMD010000560.1 GCA_903920415.1 uncultured Desulfomonile sp. | reverse complement strand
GCGTTGGGAAGCGTAATGTGATAGGAAACGGGGCTTGGTCCGCATCGAAGTAGACCTCGTTTGGGTCTTGCGGATAGCTGAGAGATTGGGGGCCTTCTTCCAGCAACCGGAAACTGAGAATCATCAAGCCTCCAGGGATTTCCACCATGCAGGGACCGGCCAAACTCATCTTAAAGGTCCCCACAGCCACATCAGGCTTATTCCGGGACAGTCTCAAGACATCATATTCACGAAAAAGCAGTATGCCATCCGGCAGGACCGCCATACTCGAAGGATTTCGACTCCGGAGAACCTTCATAATTAAATTAAGATGCGATTGGCCCCATCTCACATCGGACCCTGAAAAATCGTAAAGAGCCGACATTATTGCACGTGATGCCGGAATAACAGATGCTTTTTGAAGAGCCTTAACGTCTATGATCAATTCATCATCGGTATGAGCTATCGCCTTGGAATAAAGGTTTGACGAAACTTCTTCTGCGAATCCTTCTTCCCCCCGAAGAGTGTTGATGGTGCGTCCAAGGGTTTTTCTAAATCCTGGAAAACGCTCGGTAATCACCGGAAAAAGCCTATTTCTTATGAAATTCCTATCAGTGTTCGTTTGGAGATTAGTAGGGTCTATCCTGAAAGGTATTCCTTCGTCTTCCAGGAAGCGGAGGATTTGTGGCCGTCCCGTCTTTATCATTGGCCGAATTATCCTTCCTCTTGCTGCTGGAATACCGCAAAGCCCTTTTAAAGACGACCCGCGACAAACCCTGAGAAAAAAAGTTTCTAACTCGTCGTCCATATGATGGGCAGTTGCTATTTTCTCTGCACTGACTGAAGATCTGAGTTCCTCAAAAAACGTATACCGACAACGGCGACCAGCCTCCTCCAAACTTACGCCGTGTCCTGAAGCAAGCGCTCTCACGTCAGCGGCCTTAATGCGGAATTCAACACCAAGTTTTTCGGCAATACCCTTGACAAAGTTTGCATCATCCTGCGATTCCGGTCTAAGGCCGTGATCCACATGCGCCACTAGCATCCAAAACTTCATTTCAGATGATAATAGATGTAATATATGAAGCAGAGCGACCGAATCAGGACCGCCTGAAACGCCGACTATTACTCCGGCCCCCCCTTCGATCATGCGATACTCCTGGACCGTTGTTCTGACTGCGTTCAGGAGAGATCTCTTGGAATGAGCCGTGTTCATAACAGAATTATACCAGAAAAAGCTCCTGAAGAAGGTAACCTCAACACCGTGAAAACTATTTTGACCTCAGGATCTTTTCTTGATCTGTCACAAAAGAAAGTCTAACCTTAGAGTACTCAATAGAATACAAGATGCCGGAAATGTTTCCACGGGAGGGAGAAAAAGGATGATACCGAAAAAGATATTGTTTGCCACTGACTTCTCGGAAAATTCTTTAAAGGCGCGCCAATGTGCCATAGATTATGCTAAAGCCTTCAACGCAGAGATATTTATCATCCACGTGATAAATTCTTCTACTATCGGGTACCCCTCACTTGAAAGGGGCGTACCGCTGGACATAAGAACAGCCCTGGAAGCCATTCAAGAGTCTGTTGATAAGGCTTTAGAATTGCTTGCAGAGAAATGTTCCGCGTCTGTGAGCAACGTGCACACCACTTCTAGAATCGGTGTTCCAGCTTACGAGATAGCCCGTTTCGCCAAAGATAATGCAATAGAATTGATTGTAATGGGAACTCATGGCTGGACCGGGTTCAAACATCTGATTCTGGGGAGCACTTCGGAGAACGTTGTGAGGACTGCTGATTGTCCTGTTCTAACGGTGAGATCTGCGAACACAATGGGGTAGCAAATCTTTAGCGGGAAACGT
>CAIXMD010000559.1 GCA_903920415.1 uncultured Desulfomonile sp. | reverse complement strand
CGACTGCAATGAGAGACAGTTTCCGTCCAGTCCCGACCATAAAGAACTTGAGAGACCACAACAGAGCGTCTGAAACCTTTCCACCCATCTTGTCGAACACATCGAGCGGCGACATGAGCTTCTTCACCAGGCCGGAGGGTTTCGGTTGCTCCTTCATCCACCGTGATGCGAGCATGGGAACCACGGTGAATGCATCAAAAAGGGAAAGGAATATCGCGCAGGAAATTATGAAAGCGACCGGTGCGAATAGGGTTCCCACCTCGCCTTTGAGCATGAGGATAGGAAGGAAGACTGCCGCGGTCGTGAGGGTACACATAAAGGCGGCCATCCCCACTTCTCGGGTTCCCTCTACGCAGGCTTTGACAATACTCTTACCCTCTTCGTATCGATGCCGGTAGATGTTCTCCAGGACCACGATAGCATCGTCCACGATCATTCCAATGGAAAGAGCAAGCCCGGCCAGCGATAAGACATTTATGGAATAACCGGCCAGGTACATGCCGATAAAGGTTCCCACGATAGAAACTGGGATAGACGTGGCTACAATGAATATGCTCCGCCAGTTTTTAAGAAAGATGAACAGAACGAGCAATACCAAAACGATTGCTTCGATCAGAGCGTCCCTCACTATCTTGACAGAGTCCCGGATGTAAACGCTTTGATCATAGATCTTGCGAAACTTACCGCCGAGGGGCCCATATTCTTTCTGGAGAAGTTTGACCTCGTTATCAATCAGGTCAATGGTCTGGACTATATTGGCTCCCACCTGATTAAACACATTAAAAATTATTCCTGGTTCACCGTTAATCCGGCAATATGACTCAGGACGTTCGTACTTGTCTTCTATTACTGCTACGTCCGAAAGGTATACGATGGGATCGCCCGGCTTCGAAATCCTCACCCTCCTGAAGGCCTCTGCCGTTTGTAGTTCACCGACTGTACGAACGGTCCATTCTCGAGTGCCTTCGACAAAATAACTGGCGCTCTGGTTCAGATTCGTTCGGTCTATAAAACGCTTGATATCGGAAACCGTCAGTTGTCTGGCCTTGAGTCTCTCGGGATCAAAGGTAATCACCATTTCGCGATTTCTGTTGCCATCGAACAGACAGTCGCCTACGCCGGGGATTCTTTTTATCCTCGGTGCTATGTCTCTGTCGGCCCAGGTGGACATGGTGACTATGTTGGCATCACCTGTCAGAGATAACTGGTATACCGGCAGACTGACTCGGTCGCTCGCCTTAAAGATTTGGGGTTTGTCAACGTCTTTGGGGAGATCTTTCACCCGATCAAGATTTCGTTGGAGTTCAGACGCGGCGAGATCGAGGTTGGTTCCAGGTTTGTAAAAAACGACAACGAATGACTGGCCCGTGAGAGAGTAACTCTGCGTGTAAAGCATATTGGCAACGCCGCTGATATTCTCTTCGTAGCGTGTGGTTACTTCTCCTTCCACATCTTCAGGAGCAGCACCTGGAAACCTTGTTGAAATTACTAGGACGGGGTTTTCGGTTTCAGGTTTGAGTTCGACCGTCAGGAATTTTGCGCATACGTAACCGAAGACAATCACCAGCAGCACGCGCACGATGACTGTTATCGGATACCTGACTGAGGATTCAGCGACGTTCATTCAGTAGTATTGTCTCTGTCACGGGATGAAATCATAAGCGAACACAACGCTCCGGGGACCGGAAAAGGCCAAGAAAGGATCCTGTTTCACAAGGATCAAAACCAGTGACTGGATTCCATTGTTCTTAAAATCACTTATACTGAAATCAGAAATTATTCCATCAATGGCCGAAGTATTCCATTTTTTCGTGAGCTGAGTCCCGTCCCAGGTCAGGGCCTGTATTTCGCTCTTTCCGTCAAGGCTCTTCATAACAAGCAACTCATTTCGGCCGTCTCCATTGGTATCAGCGAGAAGGATCCTTCCAGGCCAAATTATGTCCTTGTAGTCTTTACCCATTGGCAACCGAATACGCCTGTTCAGGCCATAAATTCTATCATTAAGAGTGGCCAGCAGCCTATTTTGATTATCGAAAACCATGAGGCGCTGGTCCTGGTTTAAAATGATTCTGAGGAAATCCCTTTTCTCCCCTAGATGACCGGAAGCGTAGCTGAGCAGAAATGTTCCAGGTGGCAGCAGAATTTTCCCGTCCGGTACAGCCTTGCCGCTACGGATTTCAAAACGGATCATTTCACCATTAAGCATATCTTCCACATCAGTCTTCTGGCCTACAAGTATTTTCTTGTGTTTACCCGAGGGGTCCGTGATAGCTCTCAGAATGACGTTTGGAAAACTATCCGTAAGTGTAAGATTTCTATTCACATAACGCACAATCTCCGACACTATGCCGGAAGGGGCCTGGTAGCACACGATGAGAGAGGCTACTCCATCCCCATCCAAATCTTCGACCTGAGCACTAAGATAAACCGCCGGCGACTGGGAGAACTGAGTAAGAGATCTCAGGCTTTCGACTTCGAAACGACTAATAGTAATCCCGCCATCACCCACGAAAACAGTTTCGTTTTTCTTATCTCCGTCGATATCGCCTATATCCAACCCAGTCAGGGCCCCGGTTATTTCGGGACTTAGCCAAGGGCCTTCGTTCCTGGAGATGTTGACCAGGGTCCTCGGTTTGGTGGAGTTATGAATACTCGCTGAGCCAGTTGGGTCGGTCTTGTAGAAAGGCAAGAAGGGAGAACCTTGGAGCCGCTTGTTGATACCACTGATAAAGAACTGCAATACTCCAGGCAAGGCGTGAATATTGGTAACCTTGAGATCAGTTGTAACAGTGACGCGATTCGTACGGTGGTCCCACATCACACCTTGCATACGATAACCCTTGTCATCACAGGACAAGAATCCGTAAACCACGAGATCAGAGTTGGATTTTATCGCTGCGGCTCGTGCCTCCTCGTCCGTCGTAGGAGGAGATTTTCCCCTTAAGAGTTCATCAACCTCCTCCCGACTTAGAACCGAATACATTCCTCCAAGCTGCCGGACAGCGGATCTGATTCTGGTGTCCAGATGATCGCTGAAAGCTTCAAGTTCTGACTTTTCGTTATCCGAAGTTACTCCAAAAGGTAATATAAGGATTTTTTCCGACTCTTGAGAGACAGAGTTCGATACGGAGCAGATGAGGATAAGCAGCCCGCATGCAAGGCAAGTCAACCATACCGACGAAGCATTTCTTCTGATGCCTAGCATAATGAGATGAACTCGTTCCACTTCGAATCTTCAAAAAAAAACCAACTGACAGTTGCAGTTGGCGTAGGAGGAATATATTCTTTTCTTGGCTTCCTACTAATGCAAACTGTGTGCCGAATTCAAACTGTATGCCAATAAATTTTTATTACATTATATATTAGGTAGTTATTCGTCTGAAATCTCTGATGGTCTCCCCAAGGTGCCTGTCAGGCAAGGCTATTGTTGTCATAATTTTTTGACAACAATGGACCTCGGAGCTATCATGTTGCCATTCTTGATCTTTTGCCTGCATAAAAAACTAGCCGGGTATGCCAAATTTTTGAACATCCCTATTTCATGCCCAGGAAAGCCTTTTTTATTTGTTCAAAATTTTTTCGAATGCGATCCTCGCCCTGTAATGCCGGTCCATGACCCGGCACTAGAAGCTCCACTGATAATTTTGACAGACGCTCGACGCTCTGTTTAAGCTCATCGATGTTGCCTCCAGGTAGATCAGTTCTGCCCACACCATTCGCGAAAATTACGTCTCCGGGGAAAAGCGCCTTGTAACGGGGCCAGTACAAACATAGGCTCCCAGGACTGTGCCCCGGCGTCAGCAAAACTTCAAAATAATGCTTTCCCAGATGAAGATCCCCCTCTTTGAGGTAGAAGTCCACTCGGTAATCCGGCATCTTTGCTCCGAAAAGTTGCGAAGGGCTTCCTCAACCTTCTCGTTGAGGTCAGGGGTGGATTCAATCGCGTTCAAAAAGAACGCGTGTTGGACGAAGAGTTGTCGAAGATACTTTCGGT
>CAIXMD010000558.1 GCA_903920415.1 uncultured Desulfomonile sp. | reverse complement strand
CTACTTGCTAACGCCTCTATCTCCAGGTCGATCTGATTTTCTCTTGTACTGCTAATGTTCCCGTCTTCGCTCTTGGGGCTTTCAACTTGATCGCCTTGTTGATTGTCGGCTGGAACTACAGGATTGGCAATCACCAGCAGCTTCTCACTGTAAGACTTGTTTCTGGAACTGCTTCGGGCCAATGTCAACGCTGTGAGCGACTGATAATATGATATCGGGTTTCTGTCGCCCAAAAATTCGACCCCTACGGTTCTGGGGATATCCGGTTTAGAATCTATACGGCCTCCATCATTCAACACGAGCATCTCGAAAGGAAGAATGGCCAAGTAATCATCAGGAACAATGATAATAGGCTTGCCTTTTTCAAGTTCAGAGAGAACCTCAGCAAGCAGCAAATCGCTGAGTTTTTTACCCGCCTTGAGATCGAACTTTGCAAGTTGTTCATAGCTCTTGAGGTTATCGAGCGGTTCCCGAAATTTTTCTACTCGGTCCTCGAGTTCTTTTCTTGAGATCGGTTTGAATAAAGACTTAACGATCACTTTTCCCCGAATCAGGTAAACAATGATGCCCGTATCGGTAACCGTGTAGGAGAGGACAAATTCGTCCGGTCTCAATGCAGATTTGGCCATCGAAACCGGTCGTGAAAATCGCATTGCATGGAACTCAGGATAGTCAAGTTCGATTCGACCCTCAATTTCCTTGAGTTTTGCGTCCAGTTCGTTCCTAATCGCTTCCAGTTGGGGAATTGAAGAGCGATCACCTTCACTGGAACGGCATTCTTGAAGTCTCCGGTAATTGGATTTGATCCGGCTCTCTATCTGGTCCAACTCATCCAACAATTTCCTGTCGACACCAAAAGATGATCCTCCAATCCCCTGTGCAAGCTTGTCGGAAAATGCCCTGGCCTTCGCAAACTCAGCCGCCTCCAGTGAACGAGCCCAATCTCCTTTCAACACCCGGACTCTTGCCAGTCCTTCGTAAGGCAGGACATGCTTCACCCCCAGTATCTCTTCGCCGTCAAGAAATGTGCGCCTTGCCTGAAAGTCCAGTGTTTTCCTTATATCTTCCGCGACAACTACGGCGCTCTCGTACGCCTTTTCAGCCTGGGACAACTTGCCGCGCGCTTCATAAGCACTTCCGAGGCCGACCAGCGCGAGAAATGAGTATTTCAATCTATCAGATGACTCAGCCAGTAGTTTCAGACTATTGTACTCCTGTTCCGCCCTTTCCGGGTCTTTCTCAAGAAAATATCTGCCCTTGACATACGTGAGCAACATCATGTCATCCACTGCTTCAGGCTTAGCTTGTTTTTCCGCCTGCTTGATGTAAGTGTCTGCCTGTTGAAGATCCCCTTTACGATCCATTTTTTGTGGTTCATCACCTTGAGCGTATCGATCCTTTTCCATGTAAAAGAGTGCAAACCTGCAAAGTGATTCTGCCGAGGGTACATCCATTTCTTGTTTCAGTTTCAGAGCTTCTCGGTAATTTTGTTCTGCAAGTTTGAATTTGCCTTCCCTGGTCATTATAGTTGCAATATCACTCAGGGTGTAACTCAAGAAGAGCCGGTCACCGACGTCTCTCTGAATTTGCGCGGCTTTGTCATACTGTTTTATGGCTTCATCGAAACTGCCGTAGTACTCATAGAGATTTCCCAATCTCAACGAAGCCTGCGCGGCAAATCTGCGGTGCTTTATCTCTTCGGCCAACATGACGGCTCTGAAGGAAAACTCTCTCGCCTGGTTAAATTTACCCTGGTCTTTTAAGACCCAGGCCATGTTATGCAGAGCAGCGGCCTCGCTATATCGGGATCCGACCTTCTTTGCCACTTGGTAGCATTCCTTGAAGTTTCTGAATGCATCGACGTTATCCGAACTGGACAAGTATTTTACTAGACCCAAATTGTTCAAAGTTTCCGAATAGAACCTGTCTTTTCCAATTTGACTCCGTATGCTCAAAGCCCTGTTATACATCTCAAGAGCTTTCTCGTAATTTCCCCGCTTCCTGTAAACCATTCCCATGTTATTGAGGGCAAACGCCTGGCTTGAGGAATCCGACAACTGCTCGGCAATTCTGAGAGATTCCTCATAGTTCCATAAGGCATCAGGATATTGGGACCTTGCTTCGTGAATGAGGCCAATCTTGTTCAGTACTGCAGCTCTGCCCTTTAGGTCACCACAACTCTCATAATACTTCAATGATTCTTCATAGAACTTCAAAGCTTTGACATAGTGCTGTTGTTCCGCAGAGATAAGTCCATTATGCTCATTGAGCAGACCTAGACGCCTCGGATCGGCTTTTTCATGCACAAGTAGCTCGGCTTTGCCCAAATCCTTTAGAGCATTATCGTAGTTGTTCAGGTAAATATTCACCTTGGCTCTGTTTGCAAGCAGCCAGAATAATTCGCCCTCGTCACTCGACTCGGGCCTAGACAGAAGCTTCTCCGCTGAATTATAGTACATAAGCGCTTGATCGTAGTCAGTCTTTTCTCCCAGAACTCTACCTTTGACATGGAGGACTTTTGCCTTTTCGCTTGTCTTGTCCAGACTGGTGAAAATTGCCTCTGAGGTATTGAGAAATTCCATCGCTCGATCGTATTCCGAAACCTCAAGGTAACATCGTCCAAGCCAAAACGAGGCCACTCCTCGGCAGTACTCATGATCAACGCAGGAATCCTGCATTCTTGTGAAAACGCTGATAGCTTCAATGTATTGAGCCTTCTCGACGAGCTGCTCTCCTTTCTTGTTCAACTCCATTGCAACTTTGAGATCAGCAGCCATAGCAGAAGTTTCAAATGCCAAATTCATCAGAGTAAGACTACAGAATGCCCACACACATAACAACAGACAGTACATGGCTACTCCCCCTTAACTTGCGGTGGAGCCATTTGTTGAAAAACAAACATTGATATAGGATATAGGTAATCTACTTGAACATTCAATAGAGGGAAAAGTGAGCCTTGGAGAGCGATGCCTCGTTAAGATAGATTTACGCCGCTCTGTGTAGAAATTTTCTTAGCCTTCAATGTATGATCCCTCACCCGGAGGAGATTGCAACGCCAATCAGCAAACCAATGGCAACGGCTGAGATTGGATTACACCATAAAACTCAGCCGGCTGAGAAATTCGAACTTAAGAGGTAGAGTCCGAATCCTGCCGCTGCTCCGATTACCCCGCCGATCATATATCTCATCATTCAGTCTCTTCATACAGATTCTCTGCTAATTATGATAAACTCCCCTGCGCGATTGTCAAGTGGAGGTAAACAGAATGACGAATGGCTGGGACAGGGAAAAGCTGCTGGATCTGAGCCGCACGTTTCAGAAGTCCAGGATTCTTCTGACTGCGGCTGAACTTAATTTATTCGACATACTGGCCAAAGGGTATCAGACCGTGGAAGAGCTTTGCACCAGTCACGGTTTTAGCCCCCGTGGGTTGAGAATACTTCTGGACGCCCTTGCGTCCCAAGGTCTGGTATCGAGGTCAATTGACGAAAAATATGGTTTGGAGGAGTCGTTGTCCCGGCTGCTGACCAAAGATGGAGATGACACCGTTCTGCCGATGATTCTCCATGCAGCCTCGATGTGGCAAAGTTGGTCCAAACTGACTGAGATAGTCAGGACAGGGGTGAATCCGAATGTGATGGGGATTAGATCCAGGTCTACTGAAGACATGGAAGCATTCATAGGCGCGATGCACGTCATCGGCCTGAAAATGGCGGATAGTATCGCCGAATCCCTGGACCTGACGCGATTCAAACGGATGTTGGATATTGGAGGAGCCTCCGGCACCTATGTAATGGCTTTTCTCAAGAGAGCGCCTCATATGACGGCGACAATCTTTGATCTCCCCAATGTCGTGCAGATGGCACAGAAACGACTGGACAAAGAAGCGTATTCACACCGTGTCGAACTCGCAGGAGGGGATTATACCTCTCATGATTTACCCCGTGGGCACGATCTGGTAGTGCTGTCAGCCATTATCCATAGCAACGGACGGGAAGGGAATCGTGACCTATTCAGAAAAATTTTCCAGGCTCTTGAACCTGGTGGGGCTTTGTTGGTGAGAGATTACGTCATGGATCAAACTCGGACTTTCCCGCCTGATGGGGCAATATTTGCAGTCAATATGCTGGCTGCCACAAGTGACGGTAATTCTTACACCTTTGAAGAAATACGTGAAGATATGCAGATAGCGGGGTTCAGCAACATATCCATGATTCGTGAGGGGCAGAACATGGATCAGCTTGTTATTGCAGAGAAATTGTAAGCGTTCTGCCGTTTGGCCTTTAGGGTATGAGTGCTCGACTTTGCAGCAGCTTATTCGAACAGATCCCCTGATTCGGTCTTGTCCGTATTCTGCCGGTGTCTGGTATAAACAGTCTTGTAACGGTCCTGGAATCCTTCCAGTTCGAAACAGCCGCGGCATTCCTGGCCGTCTTCCGGGGTCCCAGGTTCCGCGACCACATCCAGACCCAACGACTCGTAAAATTCCTTCATTTCACTCAAACGAGGCTCCTCGG
>CAIXMD010000557.1 GCA_903920415.1 uncultured Desulfomonile sp. | reverse complement strand
TGAAAGAGGTACATCACCCGACAAGATCACTGTTATTATGAATGCGCCGGACTCTCGAATCTTTCACCTCGTTGATGGCCTCAGACGTCACAGCCCTTTTCAAGACCATTTCACGATCCTCTACGTGGGCACCGTGGCCCGCCGTTACGGATTACACATTGTGGTGGAGGCTTTGACACTTTTGAGGACTGAGATTCCTCATCTGAGGCTGAAGGTGTACACGAAAATTCTTCGTGAGGGAAAGGCGCTGAATGACTGCGTCGTATTGGCCCGAACGCTGGGGGTCGCTGACCTGTTCGAAGTCCATCCACCGGTACCGTTGGAGAACATGCCCGAGATAATGCGTCAGGCAGATATAGGTGTGTACCCTGCCCTAAGTGACTGTCACATGGACAACGCACTGTCGTTGAAGATTCCGGAAATGGCGAGTATGGGGTTGCCAATTGTGTCCACGAGGCTTTCCATTCTTGAGGAGATGTTCGGCAACGACTGCATAGCCTTTGTACCTCCGGGTGATCCTCGAGCCCTGGCTGAAAAAATACTCGAACTTTACCATTCCCCTGAACTTATGGATCGTCTCGCCGAAAACGCCCTGGCGAGGTCAGCTCTGGTTGACTGGGAGTCTCAATACCGCAAGTATCACGACCTGTTGGAATCATTGGTCGGGCGAAGTCTCAGTTAACTGCCCCGGAATAACCCTCGGAATGAATCTCGGGAAATATCGATACCTTTCTCGCCGTCTCAAAAACATTACACTTGACGATTTTTTGCAGAGACTGCGCCTCTGGAAAATACATCGCGAAGAGAGACACCGTCTTCGCTTACATCCTCAAGCCATGACGATAGAGCGCCTCTATGCTGATCGGAGTCGATGGTTGAAGGAAAGCTCCGGCAGGAACTTGGCCGAACAAGTCAACCAGTCTCTTGAGATGTCCGCACCTGGGGGGTGGTTGAAAGACAAGGTTTTTTGGGAAACGTTTACGAGGCTCTACCCTACAGAAACCGACCAATTGGTTGTCATGGCGGAAGCCGTATCTTCGGACCGTATAAAACTATTTCAGTGGAAAGAAGTGTGCCTGTCTCGTCCGGTGCGGTGGTCGTCTACCATGGAACCGGACCAGCCGGAACAAGAATGGCCAGATATATATTATGCCGATATCGACTTCCATCAAGCGAAAAAGAACTCTTATCCGGATGTGAAATGGTGCTGGGAACTGAACCGGTTTCAACACTTACTTTGCCTGGGCGCTGCCTGGAGGATTACCGGACAGGAACGGTTCGCTGCCAAAGCCCGAGAGCATATTGAGAGCTGGATGGATAGAGTTCACTATCCCCTTGGAATCCAGTGGAGCAGCAATCTCGAAGTAGGCCTACGGGCGTTGTCGTGGGAGCGTTGCCATTTACTCTGCTCCAGCAGCCGGTCTTGGGATCGTGATTTTCTGAACCGCTTTATAACCTGCATTTATCTTCATGGATATCATCTTGAAAAGGAATTGACTGTCCACCATGCTGAGGGAAATCACCTGCTGGGAGAAGCTGCAGCGCTCTTTCAAATCTCGGTGCTGTATCCACTTTTCACCGAATCCTTGAGATGGAGGAATCGGAGTTCCCAAATCATAGAGCGTCTGACTGCTCGGCTCATTCTTGAAGACGGCGTGTACGCCGAGCAATCCAACGGGTATTTTCGGTTTGTCATGGAATTCCTTCTTCCTGTGCTACACTTGGCTGGTCACAATGGAGTTGAGTTTTCCGAGGGCTTCTCCGATCGTCTGGCCAAGGGCTTGGGTTTCATACAGTCCTTGTGCTTCAATTGCAAAGACGTACCAATGATAGGCGATTCGGACACGGGGCTGGCGATAGGTTGGCGTCTTTCCGATTTTTGGGACTTCACGTCTTTGATGGCTGCGGGGGCCATTCTTCTGGATCGGCCATCCCTGAACAAAGGTATCGACACATTTCCGGCTGAGTCCTTTCTCTTGGCAGGTTTAAGCGGGCTGAATCGTTTTGATGCTCAAAGTGCAAAGATCGTCTCTGTGGGTGGTGATCCAAGCGGACCACGCGGCCTCGCTGTTTTTCCGTCCGGTGGCTATGTCGTCAGCAGCGACAATCATTTCGGAATAATTTTTGATGCAGGCCCTCTCGGTATGAGCCCGGGCTTCGGACATGGACATGCTGATGGGCTCTCTTTTCAGGTACGTCTCAATGGCAATCCGGCAATTGTGGATACGGGAACAATGGTTTACAACGGTGCGCAACAGTGGCGACGTCACTTTCGCGGCTCATCAGCCCATAACACACTGAGAATCGACGGAGACGACCCTTCCAGCCCCCTTGATACTTTTAGATGGTCCTGTCCATTGAATATAGAGCTTTTGCCGGTGGATAGCGGCAATGACTGGCGTCTTTTTCAGGGAAGGCTCATTTGGGGGAGGATGGTCCACCAGCGGTCAACAATTCATGTCTTGGACCAAG
This sequence comes from uncultured Desulfomonile sp., assembly GCA_903920415.1. Classification (GTDB taxonomy): domain Bacteria; phylum Desulfobacterota; class Desulfomonilia; order Desulfomonilales; family Desulfomonilaceae; genus CAIXMD01. Next base: position 71 of record CAIXMD010000557.1, on the reverse strand, counting down.
GCATAGTCGTGATGGATTTCGTGAGCGGCAGAGGGGTGCATGAGTTGGAGTGGTACGTGCATTTCGAGCCT
>CAIXMD010000556.1 GCA_903920415.1 uncultured Desulfomonile sp. | reverse complement strand
TCTAAGGAAGTATTGGTGACCACGTGTCTTGTTCTTGTTGGATCATCGGAGAAAGTTACGAAGAAGGCGATTCATTTGAGTCAAGCCGAATATGATACCGCCAAGCCATCCCCCCACGCAGCCTGCGAGGAAAAGTTGAGCACCCGCAATTTGGGACACCTGAATCTTGTAATAGAGAAATAGGTCCGTAAAGAGAAACGAAAACACCCCCGCCAATACGAATACTCGAGTGAAGTGCTGCTGTGAAATTTTCAGCAAGCTACCCAACAAGAAAAAAACGAGCATGAGAACCCCAATTGAAAGAGAAAATCCCACGAATCCGGCTTTCATGAGAAACGCAATGTCCATGTTAATAATTACCTTCAGTTAAAGACAGTCAAAATTCGGCTATTCGTTGCTTTCACCTATTTCTGAATCGATGGAAGTTTTCCCCGATTCAGAAGCTATCTTTGAATACACAAGACCGTAAATCACTAGGCCTTCTTCTTTGACTTTATAGAGTATTGAAACATGGTCTCCTTTGAGGGGTAGCTTTGGGGGGACGAATCTGGCTGTCCACCGCAATATGAATTTACGGGGAGATGATTGGTCTTCGGGGGTCAACCAGAGGAAACCCTCACCCACCTCGGTGATCACACCTTTGATCTTCTGAATTGGATCGGCTGATGAGACAACCGGGGAGCCGGCCAGAATTGCACCAATAAGACAAAATGTCAGCAAGACATGCATGGGGGTTTTTCACCGTCCCCTAGTCACCCAGGTTGAATCGGCTCAGCGGGATGCTCAGCATTCATCCCCTGGAAATCACAACCATCTAACTGCCGAAAGGATTGATTAGCTTACCCCAAAAGCATTCATCATAGCGAGTGCTGCTTTTCGGCCGGCGCCCATGGCCAGGATAACCGTGGCAGCACCCGTCACGATATCACCCCCGGCCCAGACGCGCTCTCTTGAGGTTTTACCGGTTTCGAGATCCGCTATTATATTTCCCCACCTATTTGTCTCCAGTGCTTTAGTGGTTGACGGCACAAGAGGGTTGGCACCGTTACCTATAGCGACAATCACCGTATCGCATTCAACATCGAAAATCTGGCCTGGTAGAGGAAGCGGTCTCCTCCTGCCGGAAGCATCAGGTTCACCAAGCTCCATTTGCTGGCTCCTCACACCGACGGCCCATCCCGATTCGTTTCCTAGTATTTCCAGAGGAGCAGTGAGAAGTTTGAACTTCACCCCTTCTTCAACCGCGTGATGAACCTCTTCGGTCCTTGCAGGGAGTTCTGACATTGTTCGGCGGTAAACTATACTCACCTCTTCCGCTCCTAGGCGCAATGCCGTCCTCGCAGAGTCCATGGCTACGTTTCCACCTCCGAAAACCACAACTCTCCTGCCTTTGGCCGTGGGAGTGTCTGACTGGGGGAACAGATAAGCTTTCATCAAGTTGGCCCTGGTAAGGAACTCGTTCGCCGAGTAAACACCGTTGAGGTTTTCCCCAGGAATTTTCAGAAAAAGAGGAGCCCCTGCACCAGAACCGATAAAGACTCCGTCGAATCTGCGTTTTTCGAGAAGGTCATCCACCGTCTCGATTCGTCCTATAACCCAGTTAGTCTTGAATTCGACCCCCATCTTTCTGAGTTCATCTACCTCAGCTCTAACAATGGCCTTAGGGAGTCGGAATTCGGGGATGCCGTAAACCAGGACTCCACCCAGTTCGTGGAGGGCCTCAAAAACCGTTACGGCGATGCCCTTCTTTATCAAGGCCCCGGCTAGAGTTAACCCTGCGGGCCCTGAACCAACAACTCCAACCTTCAACCCCGTTGGCTTTGGGAGTTCTGGTATTTTCCCATCACCATGCACTGCGGCATAGTCGGCAACGTATCTTTCCAAACGGCCTATAGCACAAGGTTCGGCTTTACCCTTCTTGCCCAGAACACATTTCGACTCGCACTGGCTTTCCTGGGGACAAACCCTTCCGGCAATTCTAGGTAAGCTGTTTTTCTCCTTAAGTTTCCAAGCCGCTCCTATTACGTCGCCAGCCTTAACCATTGAGACAAAGTCAGGAATATCGACTTCCACCGGGCATCCGGCCATGCAGAAAGGCTTCTTGCAGTTAAGACACCTGCTGGCCTCCAGCAAGGCAAGATCATTGTTGTAGCCCAATGCCACTTCATAGAAATTATGGGCCCTTTCGATAGGGTCCTGTTCAGGCATCTTTTGCCGTGGGATCTTAGGTTTCTTATCTTGTTTTTTATCCTGGTCGCTCATTATGCACCCCCGGGAAGTGCGCATTGACAGCCTCGCGGCGTCTCTCGGAAATTATTCAGTGCGATAAGTTCCGGCCCCTTGTACATTGAAAGCCTTTTCATCAGTAGATCGAAATCCACTTCCAAGCCATCAAATTCAGGACCGTCCACACATCCGAATAAGGTTTTGCCGCCTACCTCGACTCTGCAGGCCCCGCACATCCCAGTGCCATCGACCATAATGGGGTTCAAGCTAACCACTGTGCGAACATCGGCCTTACGTGTAACGTTGACCACCGCCTTCATCATGGGAACCGGCCCGATGGCTACGCATAGGTCGATTTTGGTTCCCTTATTGATAATCCCTTGCAGAACCTGTGTCACGAAGCCATGAATCCCGAAGGAACCGTCGTCCGTTGCGATCAGTGTCTCATCGCTGATTTTTTTCATGTCTTCTGTCATGATGAGCAAGCCCTGGGTACGCGCGCCGACAATGGTTATGACGTGATTTCCTGCATCATGCATACCTTTGGTAATGGGGTAGAGCGGAGCCACCCCGATCCCTCCGCCTATTCCCACAACCGTGCCGAACTTTTCAATGTGGGTCGGCTTGCCCAAAGGACCGCACAGATCTTGAAGCTTGTCACCCACACACATGGTTCCCATATAATATGTGGTAACGCCAACCTCTTGCCAAACCAGCGTTATGGTTCCCTTGTCAAAATCCTTATCTGCCACGGTGAGTGGGATTCTCTCTCCATCTTCATGGGTCCTAAGAATGATGAATTGCCCGGGATGATGTGCTCGGGCTATTTCTGGGGCGGAGATCACCGCACGGTGAACGCCGGGTCCGATCCGCTCTTTTTCAAGGATCTCGAACATCTATCGAACCTCCTCGGAAGTTTCAAACCTGGTGATTATTGAAAGAGCAGTGAATAGAAGTGTGTGCCGTCTTGCAAAATCACAATCTCAAAGTCTATCATAAGTGCTCGATCAGCATCAATAAATTTTCCACTCGAAAATTCAAAGGCACGTTTGATTCTTCTTTGAATTTTGTTTAGAGGTTGTATACGTGAGAAGCCATTCTTTTCTTGTTGATACTTCCACCGAATAGGGGATATTTTAGAGGGATCCAATATGTCCGGACATGTGAGCCATCAATTCCGTTGCGGACGTTGGAAGTCATTTTGTTTTTGGGTTAAAACCACGCCAGTGCCGCACTGGCTGCGGAATACCTTGTTTAGAGCCTATGGAAAGGAGTAGTTCGATGACACGAAGACTGATCATGACCGCGACAATGATCATGACCGCACTCTTTCTCACTGGAGCCCTTGCAGCAGATGATCCGGTGAAATGGTCGGCACCCATGGACCACTATCCGAGTCAGTGGGCCCCTTCATCTCCGCCGCCTACCTACTACAATCCTTATGGTTACCAGTATTCATATGACCCCTACGGTTACGGGCCTTCCGGCGGAAATTGGGGCTACTCAGACTATTACCAGGGCTCTCAAAGCCAGGTGCAACAAGGATTTTCAGGAAACCCTCACCACTATAATCCTAGTCGTTAATACTGCGAGGAAATCGTTGGTAAACTCTCAGTGAGCGAAATTTTTTCCGTACCGCGTCTTGTGGAGTACCATCAGCATTTTTATAATTTACCGCAGTTGAGCTAGACCCAATCCTCGAACCCTTTTTTCACAGCCTCGACTATTTCTCCTATTTTAACCAATTGCATTTCTTTGGTCCGCCTGTTCCTCAGTTCGACTTTGTCCTCTGCCAAGGCTTTCTTGCCCACGGTAATCCGAAAAGGGATACCGATCAGGTCAGCGTCCTTGAATTTGACACCAGGCCGTTCATCTCTGTCGTCGAGGAGCGTGTCGATGCCGGAATCCCAGAGTGCTCGGTAGACGAACTCGGCGGCCTCATCTATAGTGCTGTTTTTAGCTCCGACTGGGGTCACGATTGCTCGGAAAGGCGCAATCGGCGGCGGGAAAATTATCCCGTCCTGATCATGGTTTTGCTCGATAGCAGCGGCTATGGCTCGGCTAACTCCTATCCCGTAACACCCCATGATCATGGCTCGTTCTGTACCTTCTGCATCCAGGAACCGAGCGTTCATGGCCTCCGAGTATTTTACCCCGAGCTTGAACACATGCCCCACCTCTATGCCCTTGGTAAGCTCAAGCCTGCCTTGACAGCGAGGGCAAGGATCTCCAACTCCCGCGGATCGAAAATCTCCATAATAGTCTACTTGAAAATCTGTCTGCGGATTCACATCTACAACGTGCGTATCCCGCTCATTTGCCCCGACCACGGCAGACACCATGCCGCGAATCGCATAATCAGCAAAAACCTTCACCTTTACAAGACCCAAGGGGCCGGAAAATCCCAGCGGGCCACCGGTGACCTTTTCGATAGTCTCTTCGTCCGCAAGAGTCAATTCGGAAACCTTAAGAAAATTCAGCACTTTCAGGTTATTGAGGTCGTGGTCGCCTCGCAAGAGCACAGCCAATGGCCCTTGGTCCGTTATGAGAATTAATGTCTTGATGAGATGCTGCGGCTTTACGTCCAGGAATTTAGAGACATGCTCGATGGTACTCATCCCTGGGGTATGAACTTTCCTGGGGGTCGAGGTCCATGCCTCCGTAACCGGCTCGGACGGTCTTATTTCGGCTTTTTCCAAGTTTGCTGCATAGTCGCATGAATCGCACGATACTATGGTGTCCTCGCCTGTTTGAGCCAGCACCATGAATTCATGAGAGAAACTGCCCCCGATAGGCCCAGAGTCAGCCTCTACGATTCTGAACATCAAACCACACCTGGAAAAAACCCTTGAGTAGGCTTCTCGCATAATACGGTATGATTCCTCAGCACCCTCATCAGTCGCGTCAAAAGAGTACCCGTCTTTCATAATAAATTCACGCCCTCGCATGAGACCGAATCTTGGGCGAATCTCGTCACGAAACTTAGTCTGTATCTGGTATAGGTTAAGCGGGAGGTCACGGTAGGACCTGACATCTCGCTTCACAAGGTCGGTTATCACCTCC
>CAIXMD010000555.1 GCA_903920415.1 uncultured Desulfomonile sp. | reverse complement strand
CGGACGATAATCACCAAAGCCAATGAAGTTATTAGCGTCGTCACAAAAATTTGGAATTATGCGATTGATGAGAATGTCATACAAAAGAAGAAAAATCTGAATCAGAGATGGTGCTTCTAAAGAAAAAGCCACTCCATATCACCACTGGATAAGTAATTGGAATGGCTTTATTTCTCTGGTGCCGAGGGACGGAATCGAACCATCGACACAAGGATTTTCAGTCCTCTGCTCTACCGGCTGAGCTACCTCGGCATTCCTATCAAATGATCATATTAGTTGCGAGCGGCGATGTCAACGAAATTTGCGAGTGTGTCAAATGGGCCCATTTAATAAATCAGCCTGTTTAATCTGTCTTTAGGAACTCGTGTGCGACATTTCGAAGCCCTTTGTTTTGGAGCATGTGAAAGGTTCGCATCTTCTTGACGTGCAATGGGTTCAGGGATCCCAGAGGGACGTATGTGATACGCTTACCCATTGTTTTTGCAAGCTTTTTCCATCGTTGCCCAGGCGGCTTTCTTGCCGAGTACACGATTCCCGGCTTCTCCGAATAAGCTATGCCTCCGACAAGCAGCCTTTCATGCCGTGTGAGGACAAAATCGAAATCATGGTCTATCCAGATGTCGAACATTCTCATGGGAGGATAAGACATCATAAACCCGCCGTGCTCCAGGCGGCTTATTCCAGGCCCCACCATTTCGATGCCCGGCTGGGTTGAGTAGAAAGCCATATCAGATTCCTGGGAGTGCTCGCCCAACCAGGTCATCTGAAAAGGATATTTGACGAAGTGCTCGTCTTCATCGAAAATCACCACTACAGAACCAAATTCCAAACCTCCCTTTTCCTCGGTCTTCACGTAGATCCTCTTTTCATAAAACCTCTTTAAAGTTTCACGTATATCTGGTCCGTCCTCAATATCCGCTGTAAAAGGCTTTGAACCGGTCTGAGCGGTCTGCAATAGGTGAGTGGCATGCTTCATAAGGGTATCGCCCCATCGTTCTACCTCCACATCCTCCGGAGGGTACGAACAGATGTCCACCTCGTTAGGATCCGCAGTCTCCCATTTCTGTTTAAGATGTTCCTTCCACTTTGTAGAATTCACCGCGTTCATTCTATATTTCCTGGAATTCCTGAAAAGACTCCTGAGCTTCTTGTGGAGCACTATTTTGTGACCGTGGAACATCAGGTTGTCTTCGTCCAGGAGAACTGCCGACGGGTCGAGAGGATCATTGGCCCATGTGAAATCCGAAAGAAATTCATGCACGTGGTAGGCGAAATCTTCGTCCATGGCCGAGCGTGCCGCGCTGACAAGATGGTATAGGTCCGGAAGCAATCGGCCCTTTAATTTTAGCCATTTCCTAAGGAACTTAGCCCAGGTAATGCGAACATATTCTGGAACATCCTGATGCGTCTGGCGACTGAAATATGCGGCTGACTCCTCCATGAGTGACAAGATCATTTCATGCCGATTTATCGGCGGGTCTTTTTCAGGATCCTTTCGCCAGTTCTCAAACGCTTCCGTAATCTTGGGTATCTCAGTGTAGCCCCTTTTTAAAGAATCCGGATGGAGAGGCGCTGCAACAGCGGCCCTGACCCCGGTCCTCATCAACGGCAGCGCCGGACGTGTATCGAGAAGATCAACTATACCGGGAATGTGGGCGAGGCCACCGACGAAGAGAACATTCCCGTGCTCGCGTGATGCCTCTTGGAGACGGGCAGCCATGAACATTTCTCGCATCGTATTATCAGCATCGGTTTGCTGAAATGGTTTTGGCCGTGCATTCTGGAGAAATGTTTTCTGGCCGATGAGGTCGATGATGTAAGCCTCTGGTAGGGTATCCATGAATAGGGGATATCGTAGTGTCAAGGGATCGACAAATCGGAGTGGAATGTCATCTTCCAATGCACACCTTGCTGCTTCCTGAACACCATCCGATCCCTCGATGATGAGTATGGAATTCTCTTTTGCAGCAGTTTCGTAAATTATGGCCCAATGATGGGGAAGTTGACGGATCGCTGAGATAATTTCATTACGAATGGCATGGGGAAGTTCAACGCATATACAATCGGGCTTCTCGTTACGGATGATTTTGTTGACCAGAACGGAGAACTCTACTCGGTAGTGAAGAACCCCCACGAGGGTAATGTTTCTGACCCTAATGAGATCAGACCAGTTTTGGGCCATGAAGTGGGGCACGGGTTTCTCCAGTGATCTGTAAAAACGATTGGTCAAGGGCTTGTCTCTCGTCGGGCTTGGCACGACATTTCAGCAACCTATGAGCGTACCTGGCAATGTTGAGCCCGTCACGAACACTGAGATCTTCATCTCGTGCGTGGGATTGTTGAAGGAGATCAACGACCTGACGAATCATGTCGTCTGTAGGCCCGTCAAGTTTCCCTCTAAGTATCCGAAATTCTTCTTCACGTGTGGGAAAATCCATGTGGATAGCGGGTTGGAGCCTCGAATGGATGTATTCCGGGACCTCGAAGGTAGAAGCGTCCTCGTTCATCGTAACGCAAATCCTGAACTCCGGTCGGGCCTTGATTTCCACACCCGCTACTATCGAGTAGACCGAACGTCGCATATCCAGAAGAGGTGCTATTGACGCCCAGCTCTTCTCGCTCATCCGGTTACCTTCATCGAGAAGACAAATTCCTCCCCTCATCATAGCTGTAACCAGAGGTGAAGCCATATACCTGATTTTTCCATCATCTGCCATGACCGGAGAGATGATGAGGTCGTCCGGCTTGGTGTCAACCGTGCACTGAGTAATATAAAGGTCCTGCTTCATTCTCTTTGCAGCAGTTATTGCTAAGGATGTCTTGCCTACCCCTGGTTTACCCAGGATTCTTGGTTGCATGGGGGGGTCAACTCCATCTTCGGACCAGGCAGCCAGAAGCTGTATCAACGGCTCCTCCATACCTACCCATTCCACGTCCACAGAAGGCGGATCCATCAGATGGATTTCAACACCCTTGATCGTAATCTTGTCTCTTTGTTCTGTCATTCTTGTCGTCCTAAAACTCCAAGCTCTTAAGAAAAGAAGCTTGTTCTTCAAATCGGATCAGTATGAACTGATTAACACTTCAATCTTAAGCAAGGGTATCACATGTGTCAACTTGGGTGATGAAATGTTATGAGAAGCCGTCTAGATCCATCTTGAAAAGATTACGTTGGAGAGGAGAAGTCCTCTCGGAGTTAACACCAGCGTGTCTCCCACGATACGATAAAGTCCCCCGGAATGGAGATCACCGGCGGTTTCGTCCACGAAAGCGAATGCGTCGATGCCGTAACGTGCCCCTAAACGAGAAAGGCTTAGTCCTTCGACCAGTCGTGATCCCATAATGAGAGCGTCCTTGAAACGAGTGAAAGGATTTAGTTCCGTCAAGGAGGCAAGGGGTAACTCGTTTCTGCTCAGGGCCTGCTGGTACTGCCTGAAATCCATAAGATCGTAATACCGGTGGCGGCCTGTCATCCCGTGAGCACCGGGGCCGAATCCCAGGTAAATCTCATCATTCCAGTATTTCAGGTTGTGACGGGAGAAATGACCTCCCCGGCTGAAATTAGAAATTTCATAATGATCATATCCGGCCGATTTGGTTACTCGACAAATATGTTCATACTGATCGGCAGCCAGATCATCGTCGGAAGCGGATTCTTTCCCGTCACGTAACAGCGACTCAATCCTCGTTCCCTCTTTCAATTCGAAAAGGTAAACCGAGAGATGATCCGGCCCGAGGTTGAGCACCTGTTCCAGGCTGTTGCTGACTGAATTCATGGACTGGCCGGGAAACCCTGCAAGCAGATCGACGGATACATTGTCAAACCCCACCGCTCTGATATCCTTGAAAATTGACACAGCGTCCCTGGAGTTATGGGCCCTCCCCATGCGCCGCAAATCTTCATCATTTAGGGACTGTATTCCGAGGCTGACTCGATTAACGCCTGCGGCGCACAACTCTTTCAAGGCACGGCGATGAGAAGAGGCTGGGTTGATCTCTATTGTTATTTCAGGTGAGGCGATAACTCTGAACTTGGCATGACAGGCATCGATGATTTTCGCAATTAGGTCCGAACGTAATAGGGAAGGTGTTCCACCTCCGAAGTATATCGTCTCCACAAGCACGTCTTGAGCGAGTATTTCCCGAGCCTTTCCAGTAGCCCAGAGTCCCATTTCCTTGATGACCAAGCTCGTATACGGCTCCTCAAGACCTGGGTCATATGGACTGGTGACGAACGCGCAGTAATGGCATCGAGTTCTGCAAAACGGCACATGAATATAAATACCGACGGAGTTGTCATCCGGCGGCGATATCGGGTTGTGAGTTCGGATGTCGCTCAATCAGAGTCGTCATCACCACAGGTGCAGTGTGAAAGCACCCAGGCTCGAATCCGTCCTACACTTGGAAAGTAATTCGGCTGCGCGTAGCCCTTTTTATTGCATTTACGCACAGCCTCATCTTCGTTTTGAACAGAAAAGTAATCTGAACATTTGTTACAATTCCCTTGAGCCACGTATTTCGAGCAAACAACGTAAATCATCTGCTGAGACAAGGCTAATTCAGGGAGTCCAAACATCGCCAATGCTGTCACAGTAACGATAATTTTTCGCAAGTGCTTCATGGTAAGTCTCCTCCTCCTCCTCCTCCAATCACTTATTTCAAGCCGTCTGAAGCTTCAATCGATATGCTAACTAATTGAATTGTTGTTGTCAATCAGCATTAGTAGGAATAAGTTCTGTGTATGCGAGTTCATCATCATCCCATGAGTATCGGTGAGTCCTGTCCCCAAACTTCTTCTCCCAAAGACCATCACCACACCACCAGTCAGAGCGGACCATCGGGAAACTCCCACGACTTTGGCCGGTACCAGTCGGCTTCTTAAACCGACACTCAAAATCCTGCCCACTGGGGAACGAATAGATACAGTTGCTACAGTGTCTCTCTTCTCGGTTCATTGGCATTTAAGCATTATCCTTTCTTGGCTCCGTATCCATTCTTATCTCGTTGCAAGGTAAGCTGAAATGACTCAAAAGGATGCTTCTGTTCTGCTTTTTTCACGAGAAGGATTACGATGCAATCGTGGATACCACTTTTATCCGGGGGGTGGAGAATGGGTCAGAATGGCTCTGGTGAATCTTGGGTGGGCTTTGCTTGGGACACCATAGTCGTAGCCGGGATCGATGAAACCTTTGTCAACCGCCCGGTCTTTTTCGCTTAATCCCCATCCAGTACCTGTCGAACCATCGCTAGTATCTGTCTCATTCCATACGGCTTATTCACGGCACCCTTTGCACCAAGTTTGACCACATCCTGAATCAAATCTTCCTGGCCTACACCACTGGAAATAATAGCTTTAACGTTTGGATTAATCCGAAGGAGTTGCTCAAGGCACTCCTTGCCATCCATCCGAGGCATAAGGATATCCAGTATAACAAGAGAAATATTCCCTTGTTCCTTCTCGTACACATCAAGGGCCTCTTGTCCATCAGCTACACTGAGGACCTTGTAACCAAATTTCTCAAGAATGGTTACTCCCAACTCCCTCACCAATTCCATATCTTCAACAAGGAGAATGGTTTCCGTAACCCCGGCAGAATAAGGAATT
>CAIXMD010000554.1 GCA_903920415.1 uncultured Desulfomonile sp. | reverse complement strand
CAGTTTGAACTTCAATTCCTTTTCGTCCAGGCCTTCCCCTAGGCCAAGGGGTCCTAGCTCTTTCACCTTCTTGACAAAACCATTAACCCCTTCGACAAAAAGGTTGGCTTCAGAGCCGGACATAAATGCGATCTTCAATCTCTCCGGGTTCAGCCCTATGTGTTCCAGCAATTTCTTAGCTAGGCTCACCATGGTTAATGCATGGTAATTTCCATGAGTAATATAGTTACATTCATTTAAGTGGCATGCACCAAGGAAAACCCCATCCGCTCCGTTTGAGAAGGCCCGGAATACATGTGCCAGATCGACTCGACCGGAACACATGACGCGAATAAGTCTCATTTCAGTTGTATATTGACTTCTGGAAACTCCAGCTAAGTCGGCTGCGCCGTATGCTCACCAATGGCATACAAACCCTAAGACCTTTGGTTTGAATTTAAGTCCTGCACTCATACGTTCTCACCTCGTACTTGGTAATCCCGGCTTTATTCATTCGTATATTTCTTACACATCTCCAACCGCAGCATCCATTGGCTGTATGACCTCTTCCTCTGGAAACGCCGCATCAATTTCGCTCAAGAGTTCTTCATCGGTATAGTGCTTTAGCACTATGGCAGACGTCGCGCACACCGTGTTGCAGAGACCATCACCTTTACAGAGGACAGGATTAACCATGGCCTTTCTGCCGCGCGATGTCTCGACAAACTCTATAGCGCCATAGTTGCATACCGTTATACATGCCCCACACGAAACACACTTATCCTCATCCACCGCGCACACAGAACCGGAGGCGACCACTACATCACGGGAGAGTAGCGTTAAGGCCCTGCCTGCAGCTCCATAAGCCTGGTTGATCGTTTCCTGTATAAACTTGGGATAATGAGCCAGTCCACAGAGATAAACGCCGTCTGTAGCAAACTCAACAGGCCTTAATTTGACATGGGCTTCTTTGAAGAAGCCATCCGGGTTCAAAGTTACCTTGAATAATCCGGCAACTTCCTTGGTCGCCGCCGATGGAATGACAGCGGCAGCCAGGGCAATTATGTCAGCATCCAATTCGAGCTTCTTACCTAAGATATAATCGGTCGCGGTAACCTTTAGAACGGGCCGACCCTCGTCCGACTCGCCGGCTTCCACCAAAGGTTTATCCTCCGGTTCATAGCGGATGAACTTTATGTCCTTGTTTGAAGCCTCCCGGTAATAATCCTCATTGAACCCATAGGTTCTCATATCCCTAAAGAGGATGTAAATGTCCATCTGGGGATTTATCTCTTTCAGATTCAATGCGTTCTTTACAGACTGGCTGCAGCATAACCGGCTGCAGTAATTTCTCTCTTCATTTCTACAGCCTACGCATTGGATCATCACGAGACTTTTTGCGTTAATTATCTTTTCGTCTCCTTTGGTGATCCGCTCCTCCAACTCAAGGTGGGTCATTACCCTGTCATCTTCTCCATAAAGGTATTCGGAAGGCGTATATAGATCAGCACCTATAGCAAGAACCGCTGCACCGTGTTTTATCTCTGTAAATCCTGTTTCAGACTTCACCGCGGTCACGAAATTCCCAACATAACCTTTAGCATCCGTGATTGTCGCATCATGATAGACGTGTATTAAGCGGTGTTGATACACCTTTGCCATGAGATCGCGCAGGTACTCCTGAACATCCAGTCCATCGAGCGTGGAATGAATCTTTCGTGCTATTCCCCCTAGCTCCGTATTCTTTTCCACCAAGTGCACCTCATGCCCCTGGTTGGCAATGGAGAGAGCACAATTCATGCCGGCGATGCCTCCACCAACCACTAAGGCCGCCTTATTGACGGGAAGATCAAATTCCTGTAATGGCTCCAAATGGCAAGCTCGTGCTGCCGACATCCGGATTATATCGTGTGCCTTTTCGGTGGCTTCTTCCTTTTCTTTCGAGTGGACCCAGGAGTTGTGCTCCCTGATATTCGCCATTTCGTAGTAATATTGATTAATTCCAGCCTCCCGAACGGTGTCCCGGAAGAGCGGTTCAAGGGTCCTGGGGCTGCAGGCAGCGACAATCACTCGATTGAGCCCCATTTCCCTCGTCATATCGGTTATTTCTTTGGCGGAGTTCGTAGCGCATGAAAATAGCTGTTCCTGAGCATGGACAACATTCGGTAGCGTTTTACAGTACTCGACTGTTTCAGGAACATTGACTATCCTTCCGATATTGGCCCCACAATGACATACAAAGACTCCTATCCTTGGCTCCTCCTTGGAGACATCCCTTTCAGGCGGATATATCCTTTCTTTGGCAAGATTTCCTCGCCTGTAGTCAAGGAGTTCACCGATTTGGGAGCCCGCTCCGCTGGCGCTGAAGACCGACTCCGGGATATCGATAGGACCCTGGAAGCCTCCGCTTACAAAAATCCCGGGTCTGTTCGTGGTCATGGGATTGACAGGGTTGATCTTGCAAAAATCATGAGGATTGAGTTCTATGCCGAATTTGTTTGCAATGGACTTCACATCAGCAGGAGGATTCAATCCAACGGACAATACCACCATGTCGAATTCTTCTTCTTTTACGCCTTCATCGGGAGTAGAATACCGTACCGTCACATTCTTGGTTACAGGATCCTCTTTTACTATCGTAGTGTAGCTTCTGAAGAATCGGATGCCGGGAAGTTTCTCTGTCCTTTCGTAGTATCGCTCAAAATCCTTCCCATAGGAACGCACATCGTTATGGAATATCGTACACTCTGCTTCTGCATCATGATCTTTTGTTATAATCACCTGTTTCTGGGTATAGGTGCAGCATACGGCTGAACAATAGCTGTTTTCGCCCGGAGTAACCCGCCTGGAACCGATGCATTGAATCCAGGCTATTTTATGGGGATGCTTCTTGTCGGAAGCACGCAGTACCTCACCTTCGTATGGCCCAGTGGAGCATAACAGCCGCTCATAGTCCATGCTGGTTACGACGTTCGCAAACTCTCCGTAGTGATACTCCTTCTTCACCTTTGGATCAAAGGGCTCAAGGCCGGGAGACAGAATGATCGCCCCTACCTGTATTTCTTTTTTCTCCGCCGTTTGATTCAAATCTATTGCATTATTCTTGCACACTCCTTCGCAAATACGACATTTCTTCTCTTTGAGGTAAAGACAGCTTTCATCAATATATGAAATGAGAGGAATTGCCTGAGCAAAGTATATATGGACGGCTTTATTCAGCGATATTTCCTGATTATATTGATCAGGATATTTGGCCGGGCAGTATTCTACGCATGTAGTACAGCCCGTACATTTATCCTCAAGAATATACCTTGGCTTTTTAGTCAGGGTTACCTTAAAGTCTCCTACCTCCCCTTCTACACTGTTGACTTCAGTATAGGTGAGGACCTCTATATTGGGATGCCGGCCGACCTCGACCAGCTTTGGTGCGAGTATTCACATGGAGCAGTCATTGGTGGGAAAGGTCTTGTCCAGTTGCGCCATATGGCCGCCAATGCTTGGCCCTTTTTCAATCAGGTAGACCTTGAACCCGGCCGTGGCAAGATCAAGAGAGGCTTGAATGCCGCTGATGCCGCCACCTACGACCATGACGTCTCCAAAATTGGTTTGTACAGGGCCCCCACAAAGTTGCTGAAGTTTCTCTTTCAGCAATAGTAATTCTCCCATTTTCTATCACCTCATCAGGGTACTTCGATTAAATCACTTCCTGGATAATTTCCGTGATGTCCTTCACCTCGATCTTTTCGGTAACATCCATGGTTACCCTGCTGTCCTCAAGCATGGTAATGCAATAGGGGCAGGAAGTAGCCAGCACCTCGGCCCCGACCCCAAGAGCCTGTTCTATCCTGAGATCAGAGAATCTCTCACCCTTTTGGGTTTCCATCCAAACCCTGCCGCCTCCGCCTCCGCAGCAGAGACTATCCGAGCTGGACTCAACCATCTCATTCAACTCTAAACCCGGTATCTTCTTTAAGACCCCACGCGGCTCATCGTATATGCCGTTATGTCGACCCAGGTAACAAGGGTCGTGATACGTAACTTTCTTCCGATAATCCTTCTTAAGCTGAAGCCTTCCCTCGTTCACCAACTCGAACAGGTACTGGGAGATATGAACCACATCAAAGTTCACCCTGAATTCCGGATACTCGTTCTTGAAGGTATGGTAGCAATGAGGGGAAGAAACGAGGATTTTCTTGACCCCATTATCGATAAAGGTTTTGATGTTTTCTTTGGCCAGACGCTTGAATAATTCCTCATCGCCCGTCTTGCGGATGCTTTCTCCACAGCAATTCTCCTTGGGGCCAAGTATGCCGAAGTCTACCCCCGCCAAGTTGAGAATATTGGCGGTGGCTTTAGCCACCTTTTTCAATCTTGGGTCATAGCTGAGATAGCAGCCGGGAAAATAGAGAATTTCCATCCCTTCGGTGAATGGTTTTACAGAAAGACCTTCCGCCCACGCCGCCCTTTTTTCTCGATCTTCACCGAAGGGGTTTCCTTGACCAACGAGGCCTGCGTTTATGGTGCGGACAGGCTTGACAGAAGCAGGAAAAACCCCATATTCCGAGGCAATCCTGCGTAAGGATACCCCGGATTCTATCTGTTTTACGTCCCTGGGGCACTGCTGGGGGCATCTTCCGCAAGTTGTACAAAGCCATATGTCTTCACTTTCGATCTCGGTCAGGCCGAACGTCGCCTCTCGGACCAGCTTGCGCATACTGAAAGTTCTGACCCTGTTCCACGGACAAACAGTATCGCATAATCCGCATTGGAAGCATCTTTTGAATGCCTCTCCGCCGCTCGCTTTAATAACATCGATGATCTCTTTATAGGGGGTTACAGTCTCCACTGTTTTCCTTCCTCTTCTTTCGGCCTAATGTTTCAGCCCTTCTTTGACGCTGACATCCGGGAAACGGTATCCATGACCTTCTCCAAGCCATACTTGTCGATCATGGATTCCAGTCCTATCTCTACGTCCTCCAGCTTCACTTCTTCTTCTACTTCCTCTTCCCTTTCTTCGTAGATCAGTGCGTCATTAATGCACCACTGAACACACAAGGGCTTTTCCTGTGCCGGATCGTCTTCGCACATGTCGCATTTGAGAGGGAGACCGGAATCGGGTTCCTTAAAAATATCCCTTGATGGACAGGAAGCCCTGCAGAAACCGCACTCGTCGTATTCTTTTCCATCAATCACGTATTTGTCTCTGCCCATACATTCGGCTGGAGCATACTCACCGGCATACACAGGAAGATATACGTCTCTCAGCGGTTCACGAATCACCCGAATACGAGACCTTCCCGGATTATTGCTGCTGTACTTCGGCGTAGCATGAAACGCGGAGCAGATTACCTCACATGCCCTGCAACCATTGCATTTTTCAACGTCGATCTTTATGGATTTGATTATCTTCTTTTTTTTCTCGCCCATGCCCGTTACCACCTGTTCACTTATTTCTTCTCTGTTTCCGGCGAAGTCTCTTTGGAGGGAGTGCCTTCGTTATCCGTCAAAATGCCTCTCCGTAGGAAGTCTTCGGCAACATAATCCAAAGCGAGTTCATTCAATGACTCTTTCGTGGGAATGCCCTCGTTATTCCATCCCTTGAATTTGTAATACGCATCCAAGAGATTGGCTTCCAGTTCCGGGAATCTTTTCTTCCAGTGGTCCTCAGGCGGCTTCTCGTCAGCCCTCCTCAGACCTCTTCTTACATTCAAGGCTCTGACTAAAGTTCGGTTCCTCCTGTATACTTGCGTTAGTCCGGCTTCATCCATATCCATCCCTGTCGCCAGTGAGATTAAAGTCGGGTAATTGTGTATGTGATAGGGTGGCTTGAGAGGAAATGACGATAAACCGGCGCACATCCCGAGGGCGTCGTCGATGTGGTGCATCATCTCTTGCCAATCGACAATGTCAACGGACATGTCCACGGTTGGGTAATATGGATTTGAGCGTTCTCCACGTAGTTCCCAGTCCAGAAGATATTTCTTGAATTTTTCATCAGGAACCTGGATCCAGTCCTTTACAAAGTCTTCTCTTTCCTCCATCGTAAGAAAAGGCGCCTGGGGGAACTGCCCCTCGATTTGGGTAATGTTTATCTTCTCGCCGGTACAATACATAAGATAATAGACGGGATTGAGCATTCCCAGCTTGAGAGGAAGCTGCTCATGTTTCTTGATGTTGTTATGAGCATATGCTTCTGCGCCCTTACCGATCTGTTGGGCCGCCCAATAGGTGCCGTTGGCAAGAACATCTCCTATTCCCTCTCGTCGAACAATTCTGTCAAGCAACCAGTTAAATCTCCCCTCGTTGTCGGACGGGCATCCTGCAAAGTCCTCGTCGGTCAAAATGCCGGCGTCTTTAAGCTCAACGGCGAATGCCATCACTTGCGGGGTTGAGAATCCGTCCACTCCATACTCCGTAGCACGCTGAGCGATTCTGAAACCGAAATCCAGGTCTGAAAAGGCCGCCATGGTATAGGTAAGTTTGGAGAAGCATTTCATCATGTAGGTTGAAATTCCCGGGACCGAAATGGTTGCCCCGCATTTCATCGGGCAGTTATAGCAACTGACCAGCCGTGTCCGCACACTTACTTGGGTTTTCCTCCACTTATCCTCGATTTCCTTGTTCCAATAGTCTCTTTTCCGTTCGCGGGCGTTCCCCCACATGAAATTCTGGGTGTGCCACTCCTCATCAACGAGTTTCATCTCTTGGGGTGACCCCAGCCCGGCTAAAATCGGCATTACCCCAGGAACCGGCTTTTGTTCGCGGTCTTTTATGTACTGCAGCACTTCGTTGCAAAACTTTATAAACTCAGCCGGTCGGGCGATATTGACGTCTTTTGTTCCACGAACAGCTATCGCCTTTACCCCTTTGTCTCCCATGACGGCGCCTACTCCAAGCCGGCTTGCACTGGACCTGCCCTGCTCGATGGAGGCCATATAGACCCTGTTTTCACCGGCAAGGCCGATAGCAGCCACCTGGGCTTTCGGCTCCTTCAACTCCTGTCGAATCAGTTCTGCGGTTTCAACAGCGCCTTTACCATGAAGATGACCGGCATCACGTATTTCCACCTTGTCATTGTTTATCCACAAATAGACCAGATTGGGGGACTTGCCGCGAAGGATGACTTTATCGTACCCGGCATACTTCAACTCCGGCGCCCAGAATCCCCCCATCATTGAATAGGCCATTAACCGCGTCTGGGGGGAAAAAGTGGAAACAATGGTGCGATTGGCGCCGGGAGCAGGTGTGCCGCATAAAAGACCGGTGCTGAATATGAGTAGATTATCCGGAGAAAAAGGGTCGGTTTCAGGGGGAACCCTATCCCATAATATCTTGGCGTTCGTACCTAGACCCCCAAGATAAAGTTCGGTTAGTTTTGGGTCAGTTTCTACCCTCTCGATGTTTCCTCGGGTTAGATCGATTTCCAAATTAAATCCTGTCTCTGCGTATCTCATCTTTCTTACCCCTTACTCAACTTGCGATATGATCGTCCGCGCTTCTGCAACCAAAGAAGTGTTAATTCCTGCTCCCTTAGTGGTTTAACCAAGCTTTTCCCGATAATATTCCGGTCGAGGCACTCCGAATTACATGCCGTCTATTACTGCAATGGCATCGACGTCTTCTTCTTCTTTCGGACGGATCTGAACATTCGCCGGATCAATATCCTTTTTGTTCACGCGGGCCTGCCTTTGCTGAATGGCCTCGGAGCCCCAATACTCAATAGTATAATTGAACCGGTTAGACCTGCGTCCGGGCTCTGAAGGTTATGTTGACAGAGACTTGGTAACATCGTTGATACGAATATAACTTATGTAAAAACTATGTCAAGACTTTTTGCATTTTAACGAAAAAAAAATTCCGAGATGATTAGCAGTAGCTTTTGTCCTGAACCTACGGACGAATGCTAATAATTCATTGAAACAAGTTGTGCAATACCCGCAGCGCCGTTCAATATCATTGGATCAACAACTTAATATCAGT
>CAIXMD010000553.1 GCA_903920415.1 uncultured Desulfomonile sp. | reverse complement strand
TCTTTGAGTACAAAGAGCCTGGGTAGGCGAACTGAAGAATCACATTTCAAAGAGTTTAACTCAGGGAGTGGTAGCCGAACTTCTTTAGGTACTTTTGGCGACCTGTTTCAATCCAGGATGAAGAGTTGAATTCTGGTAACCAGAGTATCTAATTTCCCGGAGGAGTTATCTCAGCGATAATAGTTGTCAAAGGACTCTGCAAAGACTTTGGGAATTTGACGGCACTGCACGACTTGGACTTGGAGATAGAAGAGGGCGAACTTTTCGGTCTCCTCGGGCCCAATGGTGCCGGCAAGACAACGTTGATCTCGGTACTCGCAACCATCCTTCCTGCATCACGCGGTTCCGCCTCCATTTGCGGACACGATGTCCGGCTTGAACAACATTCGGTCCGGCAGGTCATAGGTGTGGTTTTCCAGGATCCCAGTCTTGACGATGAATTGACTGGAGCGGAGAATCTCGATTTTCACGGTAGGCTCTACGGCTTGGATGGTCCTACCCGCCGATCTCGCATGGACGAGGTCCTCTCCCTTGTGGACCTTGAGGACCGACGTAACGACTTTGTTAAAACCTACTCGGGGGGCATGCGACGGCGTCTGGAGATGGCGAGAGGTCTCATGCATCGCCCAAGAGTATTGTTCCTGGACGAACCGACTCTCGGGCTGGACCCACAAACGAGAAGAAAAATCTGGAACCATGTACTAAGCCTGAAGGACTCGTTTGGGATGACAGTGATCCTGACTACCCATTACATGGACGAGGCGGACAAGTTGTGTTCCAGGATAGCAATAATGGACCATGGCCGGATAGTAGCAATGGACAGTCCACTGGGACTCAAGGCGCAACTGGGGGGGGATGTCATTGAATTCGAAGTGCCTTGCCTCAACTCGGAATTCATAGACGGACTCAATAATGATGAAGACGTTAGAGAGGTATCGGTTCAGGACGGGAGGGTTTTGGTCAGCGTTGAGAGAGGTGAATCATTCATCCCCCGCGCTTTCGATATCGCCCAAAGGCTGGAAATTGAAATCTCGGCAGTCTTAATGCGTAAGCCCAACCTGGAAGACGTATTCATCAAGCTTACCGGAAGAGAGATAAGGGACGAGGGGGTCAAGGACTCCAAGGAAAGGATCAGGGTTTACATGTGGAGTAAACGCCGATGAATTCGGCAGCGACCATTTACACACTTTGGCTCAGGGAGATCAGACGGTTCAAACGGAATAAAGGCAGACTGATTGGGTCCATGGCCTTGCCTGCACTATTTCTCATCGCATTAGGGAGCGGTTTTGGATCGTTCTTTCGCTATAGGAACGACGTATCCTACATGGCTTTTATTGGTCCGGGGATTGTGGGGATGTCGCTTCTGTTTTCTTCGATGTTCGGAGGAATGAATGTCCTCTGGGACAAGCAATTCGGATTCATGAAGGAGATCCTTGTGGCTCCTGTGAGCCGAATCGCCATCGTAGCCGGAAAAACTTTGGGTACTGTGACCACTTCCATGATCAGGGCAACGGTTTTTCTGGTGGCATTGTATGCAGGGGGTCTGGTAAGGTTTGACACTCTTGGTATATTCGTATTACTGGTTTTTATGTTCCTAATCTCCGCTTCATTTGTCGGTCTGGCCATAGCCTTCGCGTCCCGCATGAGCGACCCGCATGGCTTCCAGCTCATAATGAATTTCATTATTATGCCGGTATTTTTCCTCTCAGGGTCACTGTTCCCATTGGATGGTCTTCCCGGCTGGCTCAACGTGATAACTCATCTGAACCCTCTAACCTATGGGGTGGACGGTCTCAGGTTCGCCATGGGAGGTCCGTACCAGTACTCGCCTCTTCTGAACTTCTTTGTTCTCGTCGCATTCTGGACGGTTACTACGCTTGTGGGTGCGGTAATGTTTCAGAAAATGTCTGCGTGAAATGTTCAATAGGGTTTCCTTTGATTACATCTCGGGGGCGGCTTCACCGGAGTGCTGATCGAGACCATACTCCTTGAGCTTCAACTGTAGAGTCCTGCGCGTGATTCCCAGGACTCGAGAAGTCCTGGTACGATTTCCTTCGTTGTCTTCAAGAGTCTTGATGATCAGTTCCTTTTCCATTTCTCTTATGGTCATTCCAGGCCGAATGCCTTCGCTTATCTCACTAAAGACCGTATCGCCGGTTGCGCCTCGGACGGCCTCAGGAAGCTCGGAAAATGGAACATAATCGTCTGTTGTTAGTATGACAGCGCGTTCCACTACGTTTTCCAGTTCCCTTATGTTTCCAGGCCAGGAATAACGGATCAAAGCGTCAAGCGCACGAGGATGAAACCCCAGTAGCTTGCGGCTGTTCTTTTCATTATATATTTTGAGAAAATGCTCGATTAGTATGGGAACATCCTCCTTGCGCTCTCTCAAGGTCGGCAGTTGAATCGGTACCACGTTCAGTCGATAGAAGAGGTCTTCTCGGAACGTTCCCTTCTTTACTTCATCCTTGATTATCCTGTTGGTTGCAGTAATGATCCGAATGTCCACTTTAACCGTTCGCGTTGAACCCAATGGCTCAAACTCCCTTTCCTGAAGCACCCGGAGCAACTTGGCCTGAGTCGCCGGGGACATCTCGCCGATCTCGTCTAGGAATATCGTCCCGCCGTCCGCAAGCTCAAATCGTCCCGGTCTGCGGCCTACGGCTCCTGTGAAAGCTCCTCTCTCGTGGCCGAAGAGTTCACTTTCGAGAAGAGTCTCGGGAAGTGCGGCGCAATTGATCTTGATGAATCTCTTATCGGCCCGTAAGGATCCTTGATGCAAGGCGTTGGCTATAAGCTCCTTTCCTGTTCCGGATTCGCCCAGGATAAGGACTGACGCTTCGGTTGGGGCAACCATAGCGACAGTTTCCAACACATCTTTCATCCTTTGTGAGCGCCCGATGATGCGGGATGCATCAAAAAGATTTTCGATTCGTCTCCTTTGCAGAATATTGTCTTCTTTCAGTCGCCAGAATTCTAAAGTCTGAAGGACTTTGAATCTCAGTTCGTCCATATCCAACGGTTTTGTAAGGTAATCGTGCGCGCCTGCCTGAAGAGCCTCGACGGCTGTTTCAACCGAGGCATAAGCGGTGATGATGATGACTGGGATCCCGGGGGAAATTTTCTTGATTTCTTTTAGGGCCTCTATACCATCCACGTGTGACATACGGTTGTCCATGAGAATCAGGTCGAAGAACTCCTCGGAAACTCGGGCTATGGCATCTGACCCGTCTTCAGCCTCAAACACTCTGTAACCATCCAGAGAAAGGTTGGCCTGGAGCATCTTCCGCTGGGAAGGCTCGTCATCGACAACAAGAATCTTTGCCTTGGAATAGGTCATTTCATATCCTGTCTGAATTATTGAGTGCTCTATTAGAGGTTCTTGAACGACCTGCGTTTAACGGCCCATTTTTTTTCGCAGTGCAAGATATTTCACTCAGTTGTTGATTTTTCAGCCCTGGGACAGGCCGGCCGACTGATTAAAGGGTTCAGGAGATTCATCCACAACTGTCTCCTCCGGAATTTGATATGTGTTCAGGGTTATTATGAAGCGAGTTCCCTTCCCTGGTTCTGATTCCACGTCTATTTCGCCATCGTGAGCCTCAATGATACTCTTGACGATCGCGAGACCCAGTCCAGTCCCCTTCTTCTTGGTGGAAAAAAAAGGATCGAACAGCTTGTCAATGTTCTCTTTTGGAATGCCCTCTCCAGTATCCTCCACCGCTATGCGCAGCCTTCCAGGCTCATCCATCTCACATTTGACAAAGATCTTACCCCCCTTTGGTGTAGCCTCCACTGCGTTGATAAGAATATTCAGGAAAACCTGGGTTATCTGGTCGGTATCCATTAGTACAAGCGGCATTTCATCTGCGTACGTCGTCCGTATCAATTCTAGACCTTCCCCTTGCGCTTCTCGCTCAATCACTCGAATGCAGTGATCAAGGATTTCATATGGGGACCTAATACTCAACCGGGGTTCGCGAGGTTTGGAAAATGCCAAGAGCTTTGAGATTACCCTGTTGAGACGATCGACTTCCGTGATC
>CAIXMD010000552.1 GCA_903920415.1 uncultured Desulfomonile sp. | reverse complement strand
TCTACTGAGTAAAGTTTCATTACCGCCGAAACGGCCTGTTCGCGGGTTGAGATTTCCCCCGAATCTTGGAGTTCCCGCAGTAGTCTGATTATTTTCCCCAGCAAGGGGCCTTGTTCTATTCCGAACTGGTTCATGAGGTCGTTACCGTTTAGAAACATTGGTTTTCGTGTTTGCTGTGATCGGAAATATTCGTCCAAGGCCATCCGTACGGCGGCACATGCGTTTTCCGCATGAAAACCTGCTCTGCCTGGCCCTCTTGAAGCGCCTATGTCGGCGAGGAAAAGCAACAACAATCCGATGACTTCTCTCCCGAATTCTCTAAAGAGACGGTGCAGGGCGCGCTTCGAAACGGTTTCGCCAGCCAGGATTGAAGGCCTCATATGACCCCCTATCCACTTTTCTATCGTCTCTATCTCCCTCTTGGCAAGTCTCAGGCGCTTTCCTATCTCATAGAATAATTGCCTGGAGATTTTCTCATGTCCGAAGAAACGTACTCTGTCGTCCGCGTCTATGGTCCTGGTTTGAACTTTACCCATATCGTGGAAAAGAGCTGCCAGCTTCAGTAACGCAAGACGAGGTCTACCCCTGACGGGTTCTTCTTCAACGTAGATACTAATCTGGTCGCTTAAATCGCCTACCGTATTCCGAAGAGAATCCAGAAGAACTTCAAGCCGGTGAAGAGTCTCAAGGGAATGGCCCCAAACGTCCAGGTGATGATAGTCATTCTGAACACAACCTTTTGCCAGATCCAAACCTGGAAAAAGGAGGTCAAGGACTCCCCAGGTATCCATATCCTTGAAGGCTTCGAATGAACAGGGTTCGGAAATTACGGCAAATATTTCATCCCTGATACGCTCGGAAGCCATCCTGTCCAGTTCCGCTACGCTTAAGGGAATAAGTTCCAATGTTTCTCGGACTATTTCAAAACCAAGGCAAGCACTGAACCGGAATGCTCTGAGAATCCGAACCGGGTCATCTCTGAATGAGTTTTCGGAACATGCTCTAATCTTCCTAGCCTCCAAATCTCTAATTCCTCCGCATGGATCAAGCACACGGTCGAACCCGGTATCGAGGAAATCAGCGAGATTCACTGCTATTGCGTTTATGGTAAAATCACGTTTGCCAAGGTCTTCGAAAATGTTTTCCCCTTTGAACGAAGAGATGTCAATTGTGAAGGAGCTTTGTTTTGACATCACAACCCGGCCTGTGCCGGATTGTTTATCCAAAGGGACGAAGGTGGCGCCTTTGCCTATGATCTTGGTAAGATGCCGAGAGATCTCATATCCGTCGCCTTTCACTGCCAGGTCCAAATCTACATACTGAGGTCTACCCAATAAATGGTCGCGGACCACTCCCCCTACCAGATGGGCTTGTTTATCCATCTCATAAATTGTGCGCAGAATTCCCCTCACTGGGGGGGCATACCATATTTCCATTTCCACCCGACTGACGGAACCTAATATTTCATAGTTGTGCGTGGATTAATTCAAATCGGATCGTCCCTACGATAGGTGAAGAGGTAAGCAAGAGGGGGATCCTGCGGTGGTCATCCGATATCCAAAGCCGTCCCTTGGCAATTTCCTTCTTATCTCCTCCAAGTTTCACCAAACTGAGGTCTAGGCACAGAGCCTGATGGAGGCCGGCTTTGATCTTAACATGGTCGGCGCCCACCGGCTGGACGAAAAGCCTTGACCGATCCTTGCCATCAAAGATGTCCACGTATAACGGCTTGTTAAAATCCTTCTGACTTCTCAGCAAAAATATGGCCGTGACCGGATCGTAAAGGCCTGTAAACTTCTCGGAGCGGCTCTCCCTCTCTTCACCCGATTGCTTGTTTACTTGGACCATCTTTGTGTTGTGATCGAAAATCAGATCAACAGACTCCTGCCGCAAGACATTCGATTTCAGATGAAACCTGTAGAACTCAGGCCTAAAGGTGTTGGCCGCAAATGTTGCCTGGACACTACTCCATATTTCGACAAGCGTCTTCAGAAAACCGTCGGACACAGCATGCACTATGACGTTAACTCGCTTGGTATCTTTCTTGGTGGTTATGTCGCCGTGACCTGCTTTGTTACCGTTCCAGGTCACCTCGTAACGGAGCAATTCGGAATGATCGGAAGCCGAAGCGTAAGAGGCTCCGGCTAATGTCAATAAAAAAACCGTCAGGGCTAAAACTGGAAGGACTATTCTCGCCATGTCCCTTTGACCATCCAAAAAGTTCTCGCCGGCCTGCTTTTGCTTTCCGCCGAGAAATGCCGGGCAGGGTAAGTCTTGGACGTATACCACAAGGGCCCATCAACAATATTTGCTTATTGATCTTTTTGCGGCAAGCTCTTTGTAGTGATTACTTAACCCGTTGCCAGTAAAACTTTTTTTTCACCTCAGGCATTACGAGTACCAGGGTGTCTCCTGTTATCTGGTAGGGCCACTGAACAGTATTTCCGGCATCATCAGTAATACTGATTTCATCCTTCACAAGAGAGAACTGTCCAGATCTGCTTTTACTGGAATCAGTAGTTTCTTTGTCCATTCTGTTGAAGACCACCCTGCCATTGTCTGTGAATTCAATAAGTGTTCGAGTCGATTCTCTTGGACGTTCCTGGCCCCCTTTATCATTCACCTGGTACAGTAATTCCCACTTGTCCACCAGGCCTTTGTCCAGCACGGCCCCTGATGAAACCGAGGACTTCGAGGCAGGGGAACCAGATTCAAGTGTTGCGCTCTTCGGCAGTGACATGGTGAAACATGAAGCGCAAAATAAAAGAATTGCACAAGCCCCCGCTACGCGAAGGGGTTTCATAATACGAATCATGTACCATATCCTCAAAACCGACTCTGCCTTTTACTCGAACAAAGCAATTCAAACGGCTATGTCGGGAAATTACTACCAGAGATTACGGAGAACTTTCTCTTCGCTTCCCCCAACGCTGCCCGCGACGTTGGTTCTTGTACGGACCGCCTCCGTACCAGCAGATGCCGTGGATATATTCTCGTCAGGTTTAGACGGTTTAGCAACCGGTTTCTGAACTGGAAACTCTCCCCTGGCAAGTCGGGCTAGAAAACCTTGGTCAACAATTATGCAATGAGAACCGACTTGGAGTGTGTGAAAAACGGCTTCTGCATCGTGCCAGTCCAGGCCTAGACATCCGTGGGTCAATCTTCCTCCTGTTGCCTCAGCATAATGGATATAGCGCGTGCCGTCAAAAACCAGCTTGTAACGGAAAAACCCCTGAACTCTGCGGTCTTCCCATCTCTTTGGAACGGGCTCGCCCTCTTCAATAAAATACCAATCAGGGCGAATCCAGTCGTCTACAGGTATCTTAGTTTTTATGGGAAAGATTCCCACAGGTGTTTCAAATGCCCCAACGTCAGTCCTACCTTTTCCAATGGCTACCGGTCCTATCCTCAAGAGTCTGCCATCACTATCGTACAAGTAGAACTGAAAATTTCGCTTGTCAATGACGACAAACGGTTTCCCATTTCTATTCTTGATAATACTGGAAATATTCCTGGCATCGGTCATCACTTGACTGACCTGCCCTTCATCATGAATCCGGTGGCCGTAAAAATTGTCGTACATCTGTTCCCGGGATTCAGCGCCTGTCTGCCCGGACCGCATGTTTTCTCCCGCACGTGAAAGTTGGTCCCTCAGTATCATTTCCGCGTCTCGTTCGTCGTACTGCAGATTTGCTGTGGGAGATCGTTCAGCATGATTTTGAGGACCTAACTGGTTTCCGTGATAATTGGCCTGCCGGCTTGGACCTGGCTGTCCGGCACCGTCGTAATACTGATTGTAATGGTAATTTTCTGGATAATACTGAGCGTACACGGGCGTGACCAAAAGGTAGAGGGTAATAAACCAACAAGAACATCTTACAGAATTACACATGATTGAAGCCCTCTATTGCCGCATCACTGCGGAAAATTCCTCATCAGCTTGAAATCGTGTTTATCTATAATTTAATTCACCTGGACTGTCAACACATTGGCCCTGTTTGATTTCCATTTTTGGAGCATTTCTGTAAATAGTCTCGCAAGCATTCACTTGATAAGTATCCCCCCTCCCAAATCAGTTCCTCATCTTTCAGTCGAAACAGCCTCTAAAAGGTTCATCAACCCAGGACGGACAGCACAGATACTATAAGAGTAATCCGAATTTTTTCATTTTGTACTGAAGGTTGCTTCTTGATATTCCAAGAATCTTGGCCGCTTGGGCCTGTATATAGTCGGCCTTTTTCAAGGCCTGGCGGATCATTCTTTCTTCAATGGCGTCTAAAGTCTCCGCCAAACCTTGTTCCAATGAGATCAATGCATCAATGCCTTCCTCGATTTCGGGAGATTCCCTGATCTCCTGGGGGATGTCCTCAAGGGTCATGATTCGCCCCTTGCACAGTACGACGGCACGTTCGATTGCGTTCTCGAGTTCTCGCACATTGCCGGGCCAGGAATATCTGAAAAGGGCGTTCATGAATTCCGGATCTACGTCTCGGATGGATCGGCCAAGCCTTTCCCCAAACTTGCTTATGAAATGAGCCACTAAATTCGGGATGTCGGCACGTCTCTCTCGCAGAGGTGGAACCCGAATGTTCACGACATTGAGTCTAAAAAAAAGGTCACCTCTGAACCGGCCGCCATCAACTTCCTCCTTCAGGTCTTTGTTGGTTGCAGCGATTATTCTGACATCCACCTGGATATCCTTATTGCCGCCCACCCTTTGGAACTCGTGCTCCTGGAGCACCCTCAGAAGCTTTACCTGAAGGTTTAGGGACATCTCTCCCACTTCGTCG
>CAIXMD010000551.1 GCA_903920415.1 uncultured Desulfomonile sp. | reverse complement strand
GGGCAAGAGAAAGGAACTAGCGCTTTCTGAGTACGTTATTCCATATTCCGGTATCACAAAAGACATGGTTGACTGGGTTGGGGGAAAGAACGCGAACCTTGGCGAGCTTCTGAACAAGGCCAATATACCCATCCCGTCAGGCTTTGCCATAACCACTAGTGCCTACGACCACTTCCTGGAAGACAACCAGCTTATCGATGAGATAAATATGATAAGAAGAGACCTGCTGCTTGACCGGGCAGATCCTACCTTAACCAATACCGTCAGCGAAAATATTCAAAAGCTCATTACTTCGGCCCCAGTCCCTGCAGATCTTGCGGAAGCCATACTCGCAGCCTACGATTCAATGGTTGAGAAAATCCGATTTAATGGGGCTAAGAGCGCCGGTTCCCATGTAGCCTTGAGGAGCAGCGCAATAGGAGAGGACAGCGAACTTTCTTATGCCGGACAATACCTATCTGTTTTGAACGTGCCCCGTGACGAGATTGTGGAGACCTATAAGCAAGTCATAGCTAGCCTCTACACTCCTCGAGCAATATCTTACCGGCTCAACAAGGGTATCAGGGACGAAGATATCGCCATGAGTGTGGCCTGTATCGAGATGGTGGATTCCGTTGCAAGTGGGGTCATCTATTCGCAACACCCGTTCAATCTGTCTGAAAACGCTATACTCATCAACGCGGTCTGGGGTCTCGGACCTTATGCGGTGGATGGAATCATTACCCCGGACACCTACGAAGTCACTAAAGATGGTGATTGCAAGGTGAAGGAGAAAGTGATCTCTCACAAACCGGTCCAATTGATTTCGGATCCGGATGGAGGCCTCAAGGAAATCCCCGTAGACCAAGCCGACCAGGACAGACCTTGCCTTTCCGAGGAACAGATCAAGACCTTGGCTGGTTACGCTTCAAGACTCGAAAAGCACTACCAATACCCTCAGGACATTGAATGGGCGCTGCACCCGGATGCAAGGTTACTCATTTTGCAGGCGCGACCATTGCATCTGGAACAAATTGAAAAGGACGGCTTGAAATCGTTTCCACGGCTGGAGGGGTATCCTCTGCTCATAGAAGGTGGTGCAGTAGCTTTTCCAGGAGTGGGATCAGGACCCGCCTTTTACGTGGGCTCTGATGATGACCTCGTTAATTTTCCAGAAGGAGCTGTCCTTGTGGCAAAACACTCCACCCCTCAATTCGTTATCGTTATGCGTAAAGCTCAGGCAATTGTGACCGATGCCGGCAGCGTTACGGGGCACATGGCTTCCCTGGCCAGAGAATTCGGAGTTCCCGCATTGCTCAATGCAAAATTCGCATCCTCCGTTATCAAGACCGGCCAAGTGGTAACTGTGGATGCCTTTTCAGGACGAGTATATGAAGGTGTGGTTCCTGAGCTGACGGCTTTGCGAAGGACACGGGAATCCGCCATGAAAGATACGCCCGTGTTTCAAACCCTGAGGCGGGTGGCTGATTTGATTGTTCCCTTGCACCTGGTGAACCCTAGAGCCGCTAATTTTAAGCCTGAATCATGTCAAACTATTCACGACATTATGCGGTTTGTACACGAACTGTCGTACACAGAAATGTTCAAGATCAGCGATATCTTGTCCGACACTCATGGGGGCGGCGCTGTGCAGTTAATTGCCCCCATACCTCTGGACCTGCACATTATAGATCTGGGAGGAGGCCTCGCCGGTGTATCAGGATATACCAGGCGGGTCACGGTCGATCAGGTTTCATCTATACCTTTCAAGGCTGTCTTGAACGGGATGTTGCATGAGGATCTGCGATCCCACGGGCCTCGTGCCATAGATCTGGGAGGTTTCTTATCAGTTATGCGAGAGCAGATGCTTTCCACCAAAAATGTGGCCGAACGATTTGGAGACAAAACCTATGCCATAGTAGCCGACAAATACGTGAATTTTAGTTCTAGGATAGGATATCACTATAGTGTGCTCGATTCCTATTGCGGTGAATCCGTTAATAAGAACTATATCTCTTTCTCCTTCAAAGGCGGCGCGGCTGATGAGATTCGACGCAACAGGCGAGCCCGAGCTATTGCCCTAATTTTCGAAGACTCGGGATTTTCAGTGGATGTAAGAGAGGATCGTATGGATGCTCGTTACTACAAGTATGAACAGGATCTCATCATATTAAAACTGGACATGATTGGGCGTATGCTTCAGTTTACCAGACAGATGGATATGCTTATGAAGAGCGAGGCGAGCGTAGAAATCCTAGCGAAGAGTTTCCTTGAAGGAAACTATCATCTTGATGAAAAATTATTTTAAGCCTTGCAATCGCTATAAACGAAGGGAAAATGGCCCATCATGCGGAAAATGTGAATGTCGTTCTACAGCCACTGCAAAAAGCTCCTATTTTTCCTTCTGATTCCGACTAGATTCTTTACCGGAGAGAGACGTTCTTGAAGCTTTCCGGTCATAAGCACTCTCAATTTTCTCTAAAAGATAGTCAATATCATAAGGCTTGAGCAAATAGTCGTATGCTCCCAATTTCATGATCTCTCTTGCCGTGTCAATCGAAGCGTACCCCGTCATTATTATCACCTCGATCGACGGGTCGATCTTCTTGACCTCGGATAAGACTTGGACTCCTCCCATGTCAGGCATTTTTACGTCCAGGATCATCACGTCATAGGCATTGTCCTTAAGTTTTTCCAGGGCCTCCCGGCCGCTGCCCGCAGTGTTTGCATTCAGTCCCTTTACGGTGAGAAGTTTACACATAATTGTTCTGAATCGTTCCTCGTCATCGACTATCAATACTTTTGGTTGAGAAAGCATTCTAGTTAGCTCCTTTTGAGGAACTGTCGGTTGGCAGACGAACGGTGAAAACGGTATTCTTCCCCACCTCACTGGTGACTGATACATAACCGCCTAATTTTTCTACGATCCCTCTGCAAATGGCCAGTCCCAGTCCTGTCCCCTTTCCTTGAGGCTTTGTAGAGAAGAACGGTGTGAAGATTTTGTTTAGATTCTCTTGAGGAATTCCGCAGCCGGTATCCTCTACCGTGATGTCTACGTGATTGCCTTGAACTCTTGTGCCGACAGTTATCGTTCCATTCTGTTCTATCGCGTGCGAGGCATTCACCATCAGGTTCAATATAACCTGACGTAACAATGGCGGGTCACTCGATACGAGGGGGAGATTGTGTTGAAGTTCCTTGGTAATCCCGATATTTTTGGTTTTAGCTTCTCTCTCCATGATACTAACCATATTTTCGACCAGTTTATTTATATCCACCGACTGGATCACCGGATCCATTTGTCTGGCAAGACTTAGTAATTTCTGTACAATCTCCTTAGACCGGTCAACCTGAATGGAAATTACCTGTACGGATTCTCTACATTCGTCAGCCTCTTTTGTATTATTAATGGTGGAAGATTGCAGCAAATGCTGCAGCCATTGTGTTTCCTGAGCTATTATGGCCAGTGGATTGTTGATCTCATGTGCTATTCCTGCTGAGAGTTGATCCACAGACGATAATTGACGTCCCCCATAGAGCTGTTCCTCAAACTGAAGCGCCTTCTTCGCAGCCTTCTCAGCCTCTTGCGCCAATCGCCTGGTAAAATAGAATGAACCAGCAGCCAAGACGAAAGCTCCAATGGCGTATGCAGGGCCGGATTGGGAGGCCAGAAGAATAACCGCCAACCCAATCAGGACGTTCACGATATAGGTTTTGAGGATGGAGTAAGGCATTTTGTGAATGGCGTGTAAGAGAATTCTCTGCTTAATTTCTAAGATTAGATCGTGATGTTCCTGACTATCCCGGATGTTTACTCGATCGAGTCTTGCTAAGACCTCTCCTCTTCAATCATTTTTCTCTCGTAAGCTTGATTTATCTGCTGGAGCAAATCAGCAAAAGGGACTGGCTTCATGACATAATTGTAGGCTCCAAGCTGAAGGCCCTGGACTCCCGATTCCACCGACCCATGACCTGTCAGCATGATTACCTCCATAAGAGGCTTTTTCTTTTTCATCTCACGAAGAGTCTCTATCCCGTCCATACCCGGCATTTTGACATCTAATACACACACATCAAAATCATTTTCATCCAGCAACTCAAGAGCCTCTTTACCACGGTTGACCCCACGGGCGTCAAAACCTTTCGCTTTAAGGCGCCGAATCATGGTATCAACAAAATCTTCCTCGTCATCTACTATCAGAACTTTAAAGCTTTCCATTCCAATGGTTCCTCCCGCCCGTTCGTTTGCCCTTATCCGAACCTTGATCGACCACGAGTAAGATCAGGCGATGGGCAAGCAGATAGTGAACTTGGTGCCCTTGCCTACCTGACTCTCCACCGCGATTTTTCCACCCAATTTTTGTACAATACTGTAACTGATAGAAAGTCCCAACCCTGTACCCTCGTTTACACTCTTAGTGGTGAAAAAAGGATCGAAAATTTTTGCCAACACGTCTTTGGGTATCCCTGGACCGGAATCCGAAACCTCAATCGAGATTTCTGCCGGATTTGCGTCTTTTTGTCCAGTTCTTATATCTATTGAACCCGATTTCCCTATGGCATCGATAGCATTATCAATAATGTTAAGAAACACTTGCTGGAGTTGGGCCTGGTCGGTTGTGATTCGAGGCAATTTAGTGTCATAGAAAGTCTGGATCACTATGTCTCTGTTGCGTGCCTCAGTTTCTAGGAAACTGACAGTCTCGCTAAGAATGTCGTTAATATCAACCATTTCCTGAGTCGGTTCCATGCGTCTCCCGAAACGGAGCAGACGATGAGTCACGGACCTGCAACGTTCAAGATGGCGCTGAATTTTCCTGATACATTCTTCATATTCCTGAAAATTGCTACTATTGGCAATGTCTTCTTCCTCGAGGAGGTCCTTCATCCAACCTGCCTGGTCGCTTATAATCTGGAGGGGGTTGTTCATCTCGTGTGCCACCCCTGCGGCCATCTTCCCCAGAGCAGCCATCTTGCTGGACTGCACTACAAGATCCTCGCTCTTGGCCTTCTCCAGTTCGATACGCAGAAGTTCGTTCGTCATGGACCTGGCAATCAGGATAGTCCCAACTACCATCAGAATAATTCCAGGTATAAGAATTATTGTTTCAACAAACCTTGCTTCCACAAGTGGTGCCATCTCCTCCCCGGCATCTTCCTTGATGACCAATACCCACATGGGATACGAGATCTGGCTGGTTGCAAAAAAGGTTTCTTCGCCCCCAACGTTAATCTTTTCCACATTTGTTCCAACAGCCCGACCAAAATCAGGCGTGTTTGGTTTTCCAAAAAGAGTTCCGCTGAATCGAGGAGCGGTCTGGAGAACATTGTTCCTGTTGATTATGAACGCATCTCCCTTCTTACCCAGTTGAGCCGCCCGAACGATGTTGTCAATAATGTCAGAGTTGATTGTGGCACGAAGAATCCAGGTTCGCGGTCCCTCCCGCCGAGTCACAGCTATAATGAAATGCGGAGTTTTGCGAAAACCCAAAAAGACATCACTAATAAAAACGTTAGATGACATCACGGCGTGAAACCATTCTTCATCCCCATAGTTGACATCTTTCAATTTTTCGTAGTGAGGGCCTACGTAAGCAAGATGAGTCCCATTTTGGTCTATTACACTTATATCTATGAAAGATTTTGACCTGGACTGGATTGTGTTAAACAATTGATTCAGGTATGTTTCATCTATCAACGCTTCAATCGTATGGGTGTTGGCTACTGTGACCAACTGGGATATGCGTTCGTCAAAAAAGAGTTCTAAAGAGCTACGACGATTCTGAACGAGAGTCCTCAGTGCTTCTGTGATCTTACTGCTGTATGCCGCGCTAAACTGGTAGTATATTGTGGCTCCCAGAGCAAGAAGAGGTATCAGCGAGAAACACAGCGAGACGATGATAATCTTTAACCGCAGTTTCTTAAAATGCCTTGTTTCCAAAACCTTCCTCCCCGGGCTGTAAAGTATAGGTTGCCCTGGAATCAATCGATAATAAACTGTGCAATGACTGTGCCACTATACTATGTTTTCACATGAGATTAATTGATTGAAACCAAGTCAATTATTTCAAATTCCGCGACCTCGGGCGTCGTGTCGCCCGGTCGGCGTGTCAGCATTTCTTACAAGTTGTAAAAGTACTCCGGAAGGGCACTTAACTTCAAACCTTTGGTTTGTGTCATGTATCTTCAAATAATACGAAAAGGCGGGGATCAATAATTGCCTGGGATAGAGTTGCCGTTTTCTGCGTTCATACTTGTCGGTGGGCTGGGGAAGAGGCTCCAGTCGGTAGTTTTTGACAGACCGAAGCCTCTTGCAATGGTGAACGACAAGCCTTTTCTCGAAATTCTGATCGAATCTCTTGCACATAAAGGCGTGCGCGATTTTGTTCTTTTGACTGGATATAAGGGAGACATGATAGAAAATCATTTTATGGGGCAAAGAAAGCTAAACATAAGATTTTCTCACGAACTTGCTCCACTTGGAACCGGGGGAGCTGTGAAAAACGCTGAAGAATTTGCCACCGATCCGACTTTGTTGGTGAATGGAGACACGTTTTTTGATGCCAACCTGGAAAAACTTCATCGGTTCCACTTGATCAAGCGGGCAGGAGTGACGTTGTCCTTAGTCCGAGCGGAAAATGTGGGGCGTTACGGTTCCGTAATATTGGACAAGAACGACTTTGTCACAGGTTTTTGTGAAAAGTCTCAGGAGTCTATCGGCCCTGGGTTTATCAATGCAGGACTCTCGCTGCTTTCTTTGAATGCTATTCGGAACTTGCCCTTTGGAAAGCCGTTCTCTATGGAAAATGACATCTTCCCTTTACTGGTTCAATCGAGAGAAATGGCGGGCTTTTATCAGGATCGCCCGTTCTTTGACATAGGGACACCGGAAAGTTACGACGAGTTTAAAATTTTTGTGAAAAAATCCACCCCAGAGAGTTCGTAAAGCATCACAAACATTCATCATAGTTGACAAGTAAGTGCTCTATAGCTTCTCCGCAATCAATTCGGAGAGGTCAATGATCCTTAACTGGTCGGCCTTGCCCATGACATTGCATGAATCTTCAAGCATTGTGATGCAGTATGGACAAGAGGTC
>CAIXMD010000550.1 GCA_903920415.1 uncultured Desulfomonile sp. | reverse complement strand
TGCTGATCAGGGCCTTGACGGAAGAACCCAGGATGAGGTTTAGTGGAGTAATTTGCCCCCTAACCAGACAACAGCATGACCAAGTAAGATGGGGAGTCCCACATGGGGGCTAAGAGAATATTTGCTGTATTCCGAAAAAGTTACCCGTTTGACGCCAAGTTGATATTATACCTTTTCACAATTGTTCCAGTAAGGCAGGAACATGCCGCCTCTGCGACTAACGGCAAGGCCTGGCTTAGCTCTAGAGGCAAACCGCATGCCCTGCACAGTTACCAATTTTGCATCTAAGTGATATGAGTGCTGTCTAGACAACAATTATTGCGGATGAGCTTCGTGCAAAGCACTCGAGAAGGAAGGTGCGAAAAAATGCTCCCTTATTCAATTGCAACGGAGTACATGTCTTGCGATCTCTGCGGGTCCAACGATCAAATTCTTATGTATTCCAAGATTGATCCAATCACCGGCAGGGAATATCATGTGGTTGAATGCTCTTGCGGCATGGCCTTTGTCAATCCCATGCCCACGGAGGCATCTATCCCTGCGCTGTATCCGGAAGACTATCTGAAGGATAAGAATGATTTGAGTTCACTCTACGGCCGTATGCTTGAGTTGCTCCCCCAGTGCAAAGGGGGCAAGCTGTTGGACATAGGCTGCGGTAGGGGTGATTTTATCCGGCACGCCTCCAAACACGGATGGGATGCAGAGGGGGTCGATCTTCTCGCATGGGACACTCCTCACAACGCACCAATTAGAGTGGGGGATTTCACTACCATGGATTTCCCTGGGGCCGGATATGACGCAATCACAGCCTGGGCATTGCTGGAGCATGTTCGTAAACCCTCGGCTTTCTTCGAAAGAGTTTCCCGCCTACTCAAAGATGATGGGGTTTTCGTTTTCGTGGTCTCTAATTTTGGAGCACCGGGTATGAGGCATAGTTGCACGGAGGACATTCCCCGCCACCTTCAGCTATTTACTCCCAAAGCGATAAAGTCTTATCTGAACAAATACGGCATGATTTCTCGTGCCATTTTTCATAGTGACAAGATTTATAGCTGCTATCCCTTTGGACTATTGAGATATGGTTTCCAGAGTCTCAGGAAAAAAGAGAGACATTGCAGCAGTTACGAAAATCGTTCCGTTGCTCTCTTGAGGAACAGGCAAATCAGGGGTAACGCACTTGCATGGCTGGTGGATGTCTTCAGATCAATAGGGCCTGTGGACATTTTCCTTGACGCAGTTGATTTGTGTTTAGGCGTGGCTTTGGCTAACCTATCAAAAATAATGAAGAATTACGGAGTAGTCACCGTTGTTGCAATTTCGAATCGGCAAAAAAAAAGCAATCCACGTAAGGAGGATTGCTAAGAGGGTATGGTTAGGAGTCGTTGTCGATCTATAACTGTAGCAATAGCCGTGCCAAACTGAATAAAGTTAATAAAATTAACTTCTTTAAAGAAGAAGCCCTATTTAACAAAGAGATTGCCGGTAAATTTATTCGCACATTTTGCAGCATCTCGTTATTCGCGCTGCGAAAAAACCATCCAGTGGGTTCTCTTCGGGTGAGGGAAAGGTTTTCAGGAAGCCCTCATGGTCAACACATTCAGACAAAAGGACCTCATGGGCTTGTATGGGATCAGTAGAATATTCGGGACTACTTTCCAGGAACAGCTTCAGAACTCCGGTAGTTTCTTCAGCGGTAGTTGTGCATACTGAATAGATGAGTTTACCCCCAACACGAAGCGCGCCGGAGACGGATTTGAGAATTTTCAATTGCGTGCGAGCGAATTCCGGTAAATCAGTCTCCTGAATTCGATATCTCACTTCAGGATTGTGACGAAGAACTCCAAGGTTTGAGCAAGGAGCATCGAGAAGTATCTTGTCAAAAGTTCCTAAGCTGCCAACGAATTTCGGATTCCTCACATCTCCCAGCCGGAGCTGTGCACAAGTCACACCAAGCCTGTGCAGGTTTTTTTTTGTTTCTTCCAAACGCACCGCGTCAATATCTGTTGCCGTAATTTCTACGTCGTTGCGCGCTAGAGCAGCAAGGTGAGCCGTCTTGCCACCTGGTGCGGCACACGCGTCTAAAATTCGTTCACCATGCCGGGAGGCCAGAAGGGGAGCTATCATTTGAGAAGCACCCTCCTGAACTGCAAAAAGACCCTCTACATAACCAGGAATCAAGCTAACCCGACTCCCAATGTGTGATATCTTAATGGCATCCGGCACGGGAAAGGCAGGCCCGGCTGGAATTCCATGGTCATCAAGCAATGCGTAAAGTTTATCCGGTGAGATTTTCAGTCTATTGACCCGTAAGACCAAGGGCGATCTGGAATTGTTCGACATCAGAATTTTGACTGCAGTATCGTGACCAAAATCTTTGAGCCACCGTTTTACCAGCCACATGGGGTGTGAATAATAAATTGCCAGCGACCGCGGATCTCGTCCAGGAGTCGGGTCAACTACCTCTTGAACGCGCAGCACACTTCTCAGCAGTCCGTTTACAAACGCGGCGGTATGCAGGCCGAAGCGACTTTTGATCTGGGTTACGGCTTGGTCGACAACAGCGCGATGGGGGATTCGATCTAAGAAAATAATCTGGTAAAGTGCAATCCTGAGAACTTCTCTCACGTGAAGGTGCAGCTTCTTGGTTGGCTTGTCCAGGCGGCGATTGATGACCGAGTCTAGGCGAGAGCGCCACCGTAGAACGCCGTAAACGATCTCTGTTGTGAGGGCGCGATCTTCACGCCCTAGAGCATCGACGTCAAGTGTCCGGGATAATGCATGTTCCGCGAACTGCCCTCTACGGACCTCGTTGAGAACGTTTAAGGCAGCCTCCCTGGCTTTAGAGGCAGCAGGGACCACAGGATTATTGATTCCGGGTAATGATTTTCCAGGAAGGTGCTTCACGGATGGAACAACACTGAATTGCTCTTGCTAATGAGATGTCTTGACGGGGGAAAACCTTTCAAAAATTTTATCCCCGGCAAGACGACGTTTTAGATCTAAAATAGTCTCAATATGCTGTCATATGCCTGAGACGTTCAATACGCTCTTCAATGGGAGGGTGAGTCGAGAACAGGCCGGATATGCCTCCACCGGAAAGTGGGTTGACGATAAACATAGGGGCTGTTGACGGGTTTGCTTGCATAGGAATGGCTTCTGATCCTCGTCTTAATTTGTCAAGGGCACCGGCGAGCCACAATGGGTGTCCACAAATCTCGGCGCCGGAACGATCCGCAATGTACTCTCTAGATCGCGAAATGGCCATCTGAATAAGGCCTGCGGCCAATGGAGCCAGGATCATCATCAAGATCATACCTACTATAGATCTTCCTCCCTGCTCCTCGTCGTCAGACCGGCCGCTGAAGAAGTATCCAAACTGGGCTAGATACGTGATGGCCGCTCCAATAGTCGCCGCTACCGTTTGAATGAGAATGTCCCTATTTTTTACGTGGCCCAATTCATGCCCAATAACTCCGGCAAGTTCTTCCCATGACAGCAGCTTCATAATCCCCTCAGTTACAGCAACTGCAGCATGTGACGGATTTCGGCCCGTAGCAAACGCATTTGGTGAATCGTCCGGAATAATGTATACCCTGGGCATGGGCAACTCCGCTTTCGTTGCCAGTTGCCGGACAACATTGTACAGGTCCGGGGCTTCTTGTTCTGTTACCTCCTGAGCGTTATACATCCTTAAGACGATCTTGTCGCTGAACCAGTAGCTCCCGAAGTTCATGACCAGAGCTATCAACAGCGCAATAGTCGCCCCGTTCTTTCCTCCGATGATTCCACCTATGACCACCAACAATGCGGCCAGGGCGGTCAATAGAACAATCGTCTTTACTTGGTTCATGTTCGTCTCCATCGATATTTGACATATTATTGGGACACCAATCGGATGTCCGATGGTCCGATAAATCAATTTCCATAAATGACCCGAGACACCACTGGTTCAGGCAAGCGCAGATTCAATCGAAAGCGTCTCCTTCGCACAGCCTGCGCCCTTTAGCAAATTCTGATCCACTCAGTCTATTCTTGGAAGGAGCCTGAACTATCCTCAGCTTGAGTATCCCGCTGCCCGTCCCCACGGCGATACCGTCCTGCCCGACGGTCTTCACAAGACCAGGAATGGCCTCTCCGACTTCAGGCACGACATCCCAGACCTTCACGATTTCGCCATGAAGATTGCAGAAAGCTCCCGGCCAAGGATTCATGGCCCTCACGACGCGGCCCAAATATTCTGCATCCAGAGCCCAGTTCAAGCGCCCATCTGACTTTGACAGCGGTCGCGTATAGGTTGCAGCCTCATTATCCTGAGGGACAGGAGCAATTTGGTTCTCAGCCATCTTTTTAATTGTTC
>CAIXMD010000549.1 GCA_903920415.1 uncultured Desulfomonile sp. | reverse complement strand
GTCGCATTCCTTCACATCGATACACCACCGGCCCATTTAGGCGGACACATGGGTCCGCACCCTACAGATTCATATTTCAAGACCTGGCACCACTACTGTCAAAAAGGGCATCTTGGCATCCCTTGTCTTGGCTGCCGAAGTGTTTTAAGATCGTTTAGCGGCTATGGAGAAAGCTTTGAGCATAGAGAGTGAAGGAGGTCCTAAAATGCAAAATACAAGCGTTATAGAGCAAGCCCACCGGCTACTGGATACTCTGCCGGATTCGACAACCTGGGAAGACCTGATGTATCGAATCTATGTCCGCCAGGCAATCGAAGAGGGGCTCCGCAACAGTGACGCAGGACAAACGGTGGATGTTAAAGAAGTCCGAAAAAGATTCGGATTATCCTCATGAAGGTCCATTGGCAAGTTATGTTCATGGCCTTCTAGGAGATTCCTAAATGGAAATGGGATTCAATGTAATCGTTGAAGTCGATGAAGACGGCTATTATGTCGCGTCAGTCCCGCAACTCCGCGGGTGCCACACCCAGGCCAGATCCCTCGATGACCTCATGGAACGTATCAGAGAAGCCATTGACCTCTGTGTTCAGGAGCAGGGCCCCCCAGTTACCTCGACCCAGTTTCTTGGAATCCAGCGTGTGACGGTTCAGCTATGAGCAGGCTTCCGCGGCTCGATGCAAGGACACTCATCCGGATACTTGCACGAGAGGGCTTTGAAGTTGTCAGGATCAACGGGAGCCACCATTTTCTCAGGCACACCGACGGTCGTGGCACAGTGGTTTCGATGCACGCGGGTGAAACTATCGGTCCTGGTCTACTGACCAAGATCATGGCAGATTGCGAAATGGACCGGGAAACCCTCGAGAGGCTGGTCAGGGACCTGTGATCAGACAGATCCCAAACATAACGGAATATTAATCAACATTGCATTATTGCCATGAATCGAAACACCGATCAAATCATGTTCCATTGTCGCCATTGGCCAACCCACGGAACACGCGGGACCGGGCATCACCAATGTGCTCCTTGCTCGGCAAAGTAACTTCTGTTAATGTTTGACTATGAATATAGGTCACAGGTTTGATTTCGGTCATGTACTATCCAAAAACTTCATCGTTCATGGAGGCGCAGCACAATGAAAACGCTCACGATGGAATTATCAGACGACATACTGGCGTGCATGGATCGAGATCCATCTCAATTCCTGGACGAGATGAGACTGATCGCAGCTATCGTCTGGTACAGACAAGGCAAGGTTTCCCAAGAGATTGCCGCACGTATCGCCGGGCTAACGAGAACACGTTTTCTACTGGAACTAGCCAGACTGAAGGTTGATTCCTTTGGGGTGGACTTCAGCCAGCTCGATGGCGAACTGGCCCATGGATGACACAGCGGTTGTGAACGCATCCCCGTTCATTTTCCTCAGCCGCGCCGATCGACTCGACTTACTCCATGACATCTGTGGCAAGATCCTTATTCCCCAGGCAGTGGCGGACGAAATTCTCTTGAATGGGCCCGAAGATATTTCCGCTCAAGCCCTGATCAATGACACGCGGGACCGGGCATCAACATCAATGATTGTTGCATTCCCCCACATCGATACACCACCGGCCCATGACGGGCGACCCACCGGGTCGCCCCTACCTTTCTCACAAATACCTCGATAAAAGCAGTCGGAGGAAGAACGGGTGCCGCCGGTCCAGGTCATATATTATAAGGAAGACGATGGGACGGTCCCTATGGTAAGCTGGCTCAATGGGATTCAGAGAAAACCGAGAGTCAAATGTTATGAGTGGATCGAGAGACTTAAGAATCTCGGCCATGAACTTCATCGACCCTATGCCGATACCCTCAGAGACGGCATTCATGAACTTCGGGTAAGATTCCAAAGCGTCAACTACCGAATGCTCTACTTCTTTTATGGCAACGCTTCCGTGGTCCTTACTCACGGGTTGACCAAAGAGAATATGATTCCAGACAAGGAAATTGAAAACGCCTTGGAGCTAAAAATGAAGTTTGAGGCCGACCCGAAAGCTCATATTTTTTACTGGGAGCCGTGAAGATGGAAGAAAACAAACTCAGTCATGATGCCTGTCAATGGACATATAATCGATACATCAACGATGACTTAGAATCCCAGGCGTTCCTGAAACAGGTGAAGGTTCAAGCGGATCTAGCTGGACA
The DNA here is from genome assembly GCA_903920415.1 of uncultured Desulfomonile sp. Classification (GTDB taxonomy): domain Bacteria; phylum Desulfobacterota; class Desulfomonilia; order Desulfomonilales; family Desulfomonilaceae; genus CAIXMD01. The sequence goes on along the minus strand of CAIXMD010000549.1, from coordinate 3,725 downwards.
ACTCTATGATATCCGCAACAAACTCCATATGACAAGGGAAGATCTCGCTGAGTTCTCCGGTTTGTCGGCGAAGACCATTGAAGACCTGGAGGAGTCTGACTACGACGGTGATTGGGATGAAGCAATCAGCCTCACAAACAAGGCCTTCGAACGGTGGATTAACGAGGTCATCATCCCTGCGGCCCAAATGAAACCGGACGAGTATTCAATAAGGGTCATGAGTGCCTGAGGGGCTTGAACCATTCCCCCAGATCGATACACCACCGGCCCATTTGGGCGGACACATGCGTCGCGCCGTACGGCGGGTTGCCATAAATCGAACCGCCGAACAAACAAATTCAATTGTCGCCATTGGCCAACCCACGAAATGCACGGCACCGGGCATCACCATCAATGATTGTTGCATGCCAAACATAACGGAATATCAATCATTTTGAATTATTGCATTATTGCATTTTTGTAGGGGAGAGGCATGCCTCGCCCATTTTCGCCCCGATTTACCACCAACGTTGTCGGGCGACCCATCGGGTCGCGCCGTACGGTGCGTCCTGAACCCCGAAGCGAATCCCACGATCCCGCTTGGAAAAGAGAGGCAGGGGGATTTGGAAAGATAATGCGACATTAATTTTGGCAACGGGAATAAGATAGAATGCTCGCGGAACTACGTAAAAGACTTGTAAGGCAGCGACTCCATCGGCAGTAGCCCCGTCAGGGCTTCAAATTCCGGGTCCTTGTGCATCAGCACCGCTGCCCTCCGGATAGCAAACGCAGCGATGACGGCATCTGCCAGGGAAACACGATGATCGGCCTTTAATCTTCCTGCTGTCAACAAGGTCGGTTCATCCATGTCCCACACAATTTTGACTTTAAGTTGCTTTATCAAAGCAATACGGCGGTCTGCTTCGGCCTGACCTTCTTCTTGAAGGGTGATATAGTACGTTTCCAGGAGAACCATCCAGGGTAACAACGTTGTCGACTGTTTCAAAGCTTTCTCGACGCGGTCTGCACCCGCTTCATCCTCGATGAAAGACAAGAGCGCCGATGTATCCAGAAGATATGGACTTGATTCCTCTTCGACAATTGAGGATAGCTTGACCTCATCAGAGGCTTTGTTCACGGGCTCGATCCTTTCTTCGTTCCTCTAAAAGACGTTCGGTCATTTTTTTGCCGCAGCCTCGCCCTCGCAGAGATCTTATCGGATCATCCGATACGGGCACGACCCGAATCGTCTCTCCGTCGTCCAACCAGACTAATTGAACCCCGACGTCTATTTTATAGCGCTTCCGAATGGCCGCAGGAATGACGGTCTGTCCGCGTTTGGATACCGAAGTTTGCATAATGCACCTCCAATTTCATATTCTACAAGACAATTTCAATAAACGCAAGTCATATGCTTCAAAGAACGTCAACCACGATAAGAACCAAAGCAAATGGGGTACTGAGGTCGCCCAACACTTTTCTTGATGTCATTAGGCACACAACGTGTCATAATGTGAGTTATGAAGTATTTCACCTGGAGTCGTGAAAAGAACGAACTCCTCAAGCAGGAACGAGGTATTTCCTTTGAGGAAATCGTTTTCCATATCCAAAGAGGAGATATCGCAGATCTCCTTGAGCATCCCAACCAGTCCCGCTACCCTGATCAAAGGGTTTTCGTTGTAATTGCAGATCAATACGCTTACCTTGTTCCCTTTGTGGAGACGGACAAAGAGGTGATTCTCAAAACGATTATTCCGAGCCGCAAAGCAACAAAGAGATATCTGGGAGGAGCTGAATGACTAAGCTGGAAAAGTCCGAGAGAGAATTGCTTGAATCTGTGGAATCGGGAGAATGGCGAACCGTACCAGGGAAAGACGTGGAATTAGACAGGTACAGAGAATATGCACGAGCGACCTTCAGGAAGGACCGACGGGTCAATATTAGGATTTCGAGTAAGGATCTCGATGCGTTGCAAAAGAGGGCTCTCAGGGAGGGAATCCCGTATCAGACATTGATCTCGAGCATCCTGCACAAGTTTGTTTCAGGCACCATCAAGGAGCAAGGGGTCTGATCCTCGTTGTATGCAACAGGTGCGACTCACCGGGTCGCACCGAACAGATTCACATTCAAACATCACGGAATATCAATCATTATTGAATTACGGGCATTTTTGTAGGGGAGAGGCATGCCTCGCCCGTTTACGCCCCGATTCACCACCGGACCATGACGGGCGACCCACCGGGTCGCGCCGTACGATTCATATTTCAAGACCTGGCACCACTACTGTCAAAAAGGGCATTGACGATAAGTATAGTTATGGTATAATAATTATATTATGGAGTTTGAATTTGATTCTATCAAAAGCAACAGCAATGAACAAAAACATGGGATCAACTTTCAAGAAGCTCAAGCCCTTTGGAACGATCCTGATTTAATTGAAATTCCAGTCAGAACCAGTGATGAACTAAGATTTTTGATTATCGGAAATATTTCAGGAAAGCACTGGTCAGGATTTATTACTTACCGGTCCGAAAAGATAAGAATTATTTCTGTGCGACGATCCAGAAAAGAAGAGGTTGAGCTATATGAAAGCGCGTGAGCTTGACAAGATATTTGATGAGGGCGGAGATATCTCAGGCCATATTGATGTGTCAATGGCAACAAGGCCGGGACAAGATCAGAAAAGGGTAAATGTAGATTTCCCTGTGTGGATGATTCAGTTATTGGATAAGGAAGCAAGGCGCTTGGGTGTGCCACGACAGTCCGTCATCAAGATTTGGATAGCAGAGCGTCTTGAAAAGGCATCATGAAACGGAAGTTTGCATAATTCACCTTTTCTCTTCAAAAATGATCATCATCGGGCTGAGGAAATAGTGGATTGAAAAACACCTGTCGAGTATACTTATGAAAACAAAATATTGACGGGATTTCTGTGCCGATGTCCCACCCCATTGTAGAAATAGAAAAACAGATCAAGAGTCTCTCCCCGGATGAACAGTTGTGGCTCATGGAGAAGATTGCGCAGCACTTGCGGAAATCAGCACGGCCTCGGCAAAAAGAAGTCGACTGGAAAAATCTCTATGGGCTAGGCAGAGGACTTGGGTGGGGCAATGATGCCCAGGAATACGTCAACAGCCTGAGAGAGGACAGAATGTGAAGCTGAAGCATATAAAAGAATTGAATGTGATCGTGTTAAAAGATTATCTATAGCCGGTGCCAAAATTAATGACCGATTAATGTGGATGATTTCGAAATAGCTTGTGACCCGTGATTGCAGGCCCGCACCGTACAGATTCACATACAAACATAACAGAATATCAAATATTATTGGTTTGTTGAATTATTGTAGGGGAGAGGCATGCCTCGCCCGTTTTCGCCCCGATTTACCACCAACGTTGTCGGGCGACCCACCGGTCGCACCCACGCGGGGCAATAAAAAACCCGGAGGGGTTAGCCTCCGGGTTTGAAGTCAGCAAGATGCTGAGATTTAAAAATCAACCATCACAACGGCCTGGAATCCGTAGATCGGGTCTAGCGCCCTTCCGGGATAAACACCCCACTGTGCCCCCCAGGCTGCGCCGTCACCGAGGCTTTCGTCATCGACGCCTCCCAGGACCCCTGCGCGCGGGCATCCCCGTCGTCGCCGACTCCCGGGCCCAGGACGACGAGCAGGCGGGGGTGCGGCCGAGCAAGGCACTTGCCCCGGCCCACCCGCGCGTGGCCGTGGCTGGCGGCACCCAGTCGCG
>CAIXMD010000548.1 GCA_903920415.1 uncultured Desulfomonile sp. | reverse complement strand
GATCGCTTCCTGCCGGAGGTCAGCGGGGAGATCGTCTATCATCCGGTGCACGGATTCTGAAGTGGTCATGCAGGTTCCCTTTTTGTGTTCTATTAGTAATTGGTATTCCCTGTGCAATAATATATAGTTCTTCTCAGGTGTTCAGTGTCCCGAGTTTCCCGGCAAACACCCTCTGCATCAGCCCCTCGCACAACCCCTCGATTTGCCGGCCCGATGCCATTTGCTGCTCACAAATTCGCTCCACACACTCTATGATATGGGCGAACTGTCGCTTACTCAACGAGTTCCTCGGCAAAAATCCTCAAAAAAACCTGATGGAAATACACAATCAACTGTGAACTTGTAAATTTTGTCATGAAAATCTGGGGATGATCAGGTTCCCAGTACTCTTTTATCGGTGTTATCATCTCCATCAATAACCTGGAAACCTGCTTTTACTAACAATTCGATGGCAGCCGAAACAGAAAATGAATCATTCTGACTGTGTTTAGGCATACGAGCCGATTTAGTGAGTGGAGAATTTTTTTCTTGATAGAGTTCGTCGTTGATAAGCAAATGCCAGACGAGTTTGAGAATTTTTCTGGCTAAAGCAACAATAGCTTTCTTGTAACCCGAACGATTGAAAATGCGATCAAAGAAATCTCGGAGAGCCGTGTTTTTCGTTCGAATGCAGGAATGTGCGACCTCAACAAGAATCCATCGAATATGCTTGGAACCTTGTTTGGTAATCGATCCGGTATGGAGTTTATTTGCGGATTGATATACACGGGGTGTGATTCCCACCCATTTTGCCAGTTTATCCGGGGTTGAGAAATCGTTGACATCTCCTATTTCTGCCAACAATGTTGTTGCACCGATCGTACCGATTCCCGGAACGGACATAAGTATCTGCAACTTTCTTCGGTCTTTTTGCAAGTCGTTGAGAATTGTCCGTTCCAGTTCTTTGATCTTTCCGGTAAGGAGTTCAATCATCGTAACTGAAGTCTGAAGTTGGATCAACTGGTGAACAGATAATTGAGTCCGGATAGCATCCAGAATTGCATCAGATCGTGTGCGCAACCGTTTGGGTAATTTCCGAACAATTTCGTCTGGAGGAATACCGGATAAGATGCATTTGAGAATCGTTAAACCCGCTTTCCCAAATAGATCGGTAAAGTGTGCTGATAACCGAATGCAGGCAGAATCAAGAACCTTGTGGACCCGGTTTTTATGATCTGTTCGTTCATTTACCAGTTTCTCCCGTAATCTTGTGAGGGCCCGGGTATCTCTCTTCTCCTTGGACAAAATTCTCGACGGTGAGATTAAATCGTTCAAGGCTAGCTCTGCTATCCATTCTGAATCTATCGTATCGGTCTTCTTCCCCGGGATCCCTTTGATGTGATACGAATTGGCGACAATGATCTCAACATATCCTTGTAAGACCTCGTAGAGTGAGATCCAGTATTCTCCCGTAGATTCGAACGCGACTGCCTGACACTGTTCGGTGATAACCCATTCTTTTAGTTTTAAGAGTTGTTCCAGACTATTCAGGAATTTTCCGGTCTTTTTCTGTCCGTTTCGTTCGAGGATTGTGGCTACAAGAAATCGTTTATGGACATCTATTCCGCAAACTTTACTTCTTGATCTTTCCATATTCACCTCCTTGTGGGCAGAATGATTCCTCGAAGGTCAATTTGTCATCCGCGCTCTCGGGCGCACTTAGGTGTTCGATGAGTCATATTTGGCTAGTTTTTTTATCAGGATCTACGTCCTAAAAATTGAACAGCCTTCACTGCCCACAAAAAAGGGTTATACGTTTTTTAGATTTTCATTACTTTGGTGCGAAGTCTTTGACTTCATGCGGGTTTTTTTGGATCTTTAACGTTACTTTTAAATACGTAGGAATACAACTTCATTCTAACAATCTTACCAACAAAAAAGAGGACCGATCATAAAGACAGCACCCGTCACGCAAAAAACAGATTCGCCGGACTTTCAATCCGGAGTTAGAAGGGTGGAAGTCTTTACCCGTTCTCTTAAAGTATAGAAATCCGGGATTATGGAGAGATACCTTAATTGTCACTCATGACAATGCAAATTTTATTTATGTAGGTGAAAAAATGGCAATCGATACTGGAGCAACTGCATGGATCCTCGCTTCAACGGCGCTCGTGATGCTCATGACGCCAGCGGTAGGATTCTTCTATGGGGGGCTCGTACGCAGGAAAAATCTGATCTCCATGATCACCCTGTCGTTTGTGGCCTTT
>CAIXMD010000547.1 GCA_903920415.1 uncultured Desulfomonile sp. | reverse complement strand
GCCACCAGTTCCTTGCTTTGGCTTTTGGAGGTACTATAGGTTTTATCGATCCTGCTTTGGAAGGCAAACTCCCCGAAGGATATCCAAGAGAGGCCATGGCAGAACGCGGGGTCTGTGTTCTGGAAACGTTAGGTCAAGACCCTATCTTTGAAGGGCTTGTGAAGCATCCAGGGCGGTTCCGGGCAATGCAAAGCCATTACGAAGAGATCAAGTTAGTCCCTCAACCGTTCATAAATCTTGCCAGGAGCACCTTGTCCGAGGCCCAGTTGATAAGGATCCCTGGACGTCCAGTTTACGGTGTGGCCTTCCATCCGGAAAGGGGATGGGTCAACAGCCACGATGTGGAATCTGACCCGAATGGAGGAAAACAAATTCTGGCCAATTTCATGACTATGGTCGTTGCAGAAAAACGTTCAAGACTCTGCTACTGAAAGGGCTTGGAAAATCATATTCCTTATTGTGTTTTTTCGGAGATAACATGGACGAAGTTCAGAAAAGTAAAGTCCGTTTGGCTCATTGGATTGACCACAACCTGGATCATCTAACAGGATATGCCGAAGTTGCTCAAGCACTCCAAACCGTAGGTCTTCATGCTGCAGCGCTGAGCATTCGGCAAGGGATGCGCCTTATTGAATCTGCCAACACAGAATTCCAGAAAGCTTTGTCATATGTTTCCGATGAGTGCGAGAAAGTGTCGTCTGGGGAACATACCGAAACTAGTCGCCAAAATCATATTCACGAGCACAGTCACGTTCATTCACACGAGCATGTCCACATGAACTTCCCGACCAACACTATTGAATGAAAGGCAACTTCCATGGATGCTATTCAGGCGATCCTGTCGCGACGGAGTATCCGCAAATATACCTCGGAGCCTGTTTCCGAGGAGACCGTGAATGAGCTTTTGAAAGCTGCAATGAGCGCACCAACAGCCGCAAATCAACCGTGGGACTTTGTGGTGGTAAGGGAGCGCAGCACACTGAATGCGGTACGCCAATTTCATCCTCACGCAGAGATGCTCACACACGCGGCTGCAGCAATAGCAGTGTGCGGGGATCCCACCCGGGAAACACTAAAAGGTCGTTGGCTTCTTGACTGTGCAGCGGCTACCGAAAACATTCTCATTGCGGCGAATGCCATAGGGCTGGGAGCTTGCTGGGTCGGGATTTATCCGGTTGAAGAGAGGATTCAGGGACTGAGGGACTTGTTGGGAATTCCAACTCACGTGATTCCCCTCTCAATGGTTTCGCTCGGATACCCTGCGGAAAAGAAAAATCCTTCAAGCCGGTACAAGCCTGAAAGGATACATCTCAGCCGGTGGTAGGGCCTTGAAGCTTGTTTTTGGTTGAACAGAGAGACAGCTTATAGTGATAAACCCAAGAGATCGGCTGAACTTTTCTCTAAGGATACAGTCGATCCATCAACCTGGGAAACGGTATGGTTTCTCGGACGTGGTGTATTCCCGTAATCCATGCGAGAGCACGCTCAATGCCGAGTCCGAATCCCGCATGCGTAACAGACCCATATCGCCTCAGATCCAAGTACCACTCCAGCGGTCCTTGATCCAGGCCGTGTTCGGCGATCCTCTGTTGGAGGGTGTCAAATGAATCTTCTCTCTGCCCGCCCCCAATTATCTCGCCGTATCCCTCAGACGCCAGCAAGTCAACCGCAAGAGCCAAATTGTCATCTGCGGGGTCCCGTTTCATATAGAAAGGTTTGATAGAGCCAGGATAGTGGGTTACAAAAACCGGCTTTTCAAAAGCTTCTGATAATATGGCTTCCTCGTCTGCGCCGAAATCATCTCCCCAATTGAACTGTGAGCCTCGATTCTTGAGAATGTGAACTCCTTCGGAGTAAGTGATCCGGGGAAAAGGAGGAATCACCTTTTTTAGATGGGTAGTGTCACGTTCCAGACTCTGGAGGGATTCGGAACACTTGTCGAGAATTTCCGACACGATCCGGCATACTAGCCCCTCGGCCAGACCGATGGTATCGTTCAGATCCCAAAAAGCCATTTCTGGTTCGATCATCCAAAACTCGGTCAGGTGACGCCGGGTTTTGGATTTTTCAGCTCTAAAACTAGGACCGTAGACATAGATTTTCCCCAGCGCCATAGCCGCAGCTTCTCCGTAAAGCTGCCCAGACTGGGTAAGATAGGCGGAGCGATCAAAATATCCAACCTCAAACAGCGAAGTGGTCCCTTCGCAGGCAGTTGGGGTCAAAATGGGCGCTTCCACCGAGACAAATCCCAGGTCGTCAAAATAGGCGCGAGCCGAACGTGTCAGCACCGACCGTATCTTCATGAGAGCGGTCTGACGTGACGATCTGAGCCACAAATGCCTATGATCCATCAAGAAACCGACCCCGTGTTCCTTCTTGGTAATAGGATAGGGCTCGGCCTCGGAAACAAGGACTAACTCTTCAGCGGTGATTTCGAATCCTATGGCAGATCTAGGGTCCCGTCTGACCACACCATGCACGATTACCGAAGATTCGTAAGGGATTTTGTCAGCCAGGTCGAAAGCTTCGGCAGGTACCCGGTCGGCCATGAATACACATTGAATTACCCCTTGTCCGTCTCTGATCTGCAAGAAACGTATTTTTCCCGAAGAACGCCGGTTTGCAACCCAGCCCCGTAATTCAACAGTTTTATCAACGTGATGGGAAATCTTGTCTATGGTGACCCAGTCCATGAAAGCCTCCTGTAAACTGGGAATGAAAAGCTCAGATATTGTGCATCATAGTATTATGCTCGGTCAAGCGTTTAAAGGTTATGTGTTACGAGCCACAGTATGAATCCAATCGACGAAACGATTTGTTACAATGAGTCAAGAGACTTCATCCTTGATTCCCCATTGCATCCTACCATGGGCTCTGATATGTAAACAATCCATGACAAACCAAATTGTGTTCCGCAATCGGCAGGATTTCTCATTGCCGTTTCAAACAAGGATATTCCGAGTGATGGCGATGGTCCTTTTTCTGCTCGGAGTGTCCTCTTACCCAATCGGTGCGGAACCAAGCTTGAGACCTGATCAGATCCCTAATATCCTTGCTGAAAAAGGGAAGAACCTCACTGCCCTCAAGGCGGTTATCAGTGTGAACAGTATCTATGATGGGGGAAAATCTCGGCAGGATATCAAGGGGTTTCTTCTCTATAGGAGACCTGGTGATTTCAGATTTCAGGGTCTGGGGCCTGCAGGCAATTCACTTTTCGAGCTTGTCATAAGGGCGAACCATTTCGAATTGTATGTGCCGGCAGACGGTAAAATTCTCAAAGGTGAAAAGGATTGTTTTGCGAGAAAATTCCCGGATGTGGCCGAGATTGAAGGGCTTATCCCCATACTTCTCCTGCAGTGGAAAGATGTTCGTTTTGATCGGCTTCTTTCGCGTGATGCGGACAAAATTGTATTAAGATTGACCTTTCAGGGGAGAGTATGGGGGGCTACATTGGAACCCCAGAATCTATTCCTCAAGCGCTTGGTGAGACTCTCCCCACAGGGAGATATGGACCTGACAGCAGACTTCGGGGACTTCAAGACAGGAGATGAAGCGTGGCTTCCGAGGAGATTTGAAGTCCAGGTTCCTCATGGTGGTTGGAAAACTGTGGTTCGTATAACTAATGTCGAGGTGAACCCGTTTATAATCGAAAAAAATTTTCAATTGGAACCGGTATTTTCAGCCGCTACTGAAAACTGTCGATAAGATATTATTACAATATTTTCTGGACAATCTTATTTCATGAGAACCACACCTGCCCTGAATGGCCGGTTCCTTCCAGTTAAGGTAACTAGTCTTCTTAGATGAATCGGCTCTTATACAACATCGTTCTTCACACCTTGGCAGCTCCGTTTCTTGCAGCCTACTACACCCCGCTCATTATTTTCGGAGGAAAGTACCGGAGATCGCTTGGCGGGAAGCTAGGGAGACTACCCTCAGATTTCCAACCTGAACAGTTGCCGAGACCTCGAGTATGGTTTCATGCTGTTTCTGTGGGTGAGGTCATGGCTCTCGTCCCTCTCGTGAAAGCGCTTAAGGACCTGGAACCAGGCGCGGTAATACTGGTTTCCACTGGAACGGAAACAGGCCAGCATACCGCTCGCGAATCTATCGTTCAGGCAGACGGAATCTTCTATCTGCCTCTGGATTTTCCGGCTTTCGTCAATCCCGTTGTTGAGAGGATCCGGCCTGACCTTTTCGTATTAATGGAGACTGAACTCTGGCCGAATTTGATTCATCGTCTCAAGAAGAGCGGTACGAAAGTGGTCCTTGCGAACGGGAGGATTTCAGACCGCAGCTTTCCCAGGTACAAGAAACTAAAAAGATTCTTTTCTCCAACCCTTCAACACTTAGATCTGTTTCTCATGGTCTCCCAGGTTGATGGTTCCAGAATAGCAGCTATGGGTGCTCCGGAGGAAAGAATCCACGTAACAGGCAACACCAAATTTGATGCCGTCTCAGCCCAAACGCCTGTTGAAAGTGAAGCCCAAATAAAAAGCATATTGGATTTAGAGGCATCAAGCAGAGTCCTTGTAGCCGGCAGTACGCATCCGGGTGAACACGAAATCGTGCTGGATGCATACAATATGCTCGTGAAAACATTTCCTGATCTCATACTCGTAATTGTTCCCCGTCATGTGGAAAAAACCTCTTACGTACTATCGTGTATCAAGGCACGAAATATGGCCTCCCCTTTTCTCAGAAGTTCTGCTCATTACGGGGAGAGAAGAAACGGACGCCGGGTAATCGTCTGGGACCAAACTGGTGAACTTTTTCAGGTCTTTTCCATAGCGTCCGTTGTATTCATGGGCGGGTCACTGGTTCCCAAGGGGGGCCAAAACATTATGGAACCTGCGGTCTGGGGCAAAGCGGTTTTTTTCGGACCTTCAATGGAGGACTTTCGGGATGCTCGTGAAATTCTCATAAGGAGCGGAGCCGGCAAGGAGGTATCTGGCCTGAAAGAGTTGGCCGAGGGAATCAGACAAGTTCTCTCAGATCCTGAGAGGGCAGGCCACCTTGGCGCCAAAGGTCGTCACGAGATGTTAGGACACGCTGGGAGCGCTCGCAAAAACGCAGAGCTACTAGTCCGGCTTATAAAGACTAGCTAAACTGGCTGACGTCGCCTTTTCCTTCTCTCAGAATCTTCGGGACTTCATCCAATAGGCTTATGATTGAAGATGGTTCGGGCAAGAACACGCCACCGTCCACAACCATATCGACCTGCCCTTTATATATCCTATCGATTTCCTTCGGATCATCCAGGAGTTGGTCGTCAGGCATTCGTGCCGATGAACTCAGTATTGGATTCCCAAGCATCTCCAACAGGGCCAGACATATCCGATTATCCGGAATGCGTATACCCACCTCGTTGCGTTTTGTAAGAACAATCCTCGGTACCAATCGTGTGGCCTTCAAGATAAAGGTATATGGGCCGGGAAGATAACGTCGGAGTATTTTATAATG
>CAIXMD010000546.1 GCA_903920415.1 uncultured Desulfomonile sp. | reverse complement strand
CCGTTTCTTAGAGATTCGCACCTTCCTTTTTCAGACACTTATGATTTGGATTGACATGATCTAAATTAATAAATACTTTACACGTTAATAGATACTTAATTTCTTTCTCTCGACAGTGATTTTCATGGCTTTCGTAACCGAAATTGGACATCGCATCAAGGCCAATCGACTGAGCAACCACATGACTCTGAAACAACTTGCGGCAGCAGTCGGCTGTTCCGATGCGTATCTTTCACAGATCGAGAATGGCCGAGTTTCTCCATCCATATCAAGTTTGAAGAAAATCGCGGACGCTTTGCAAACAAAAATTACCGATTTTTTTGTGGAGACCCAAGACGACGATCCTGTGGTTCTCTCCCCGGATCGGAGGATAACCCTATCCCTGGAGAGATGGAATGCCAGGATCCAATCGTTAGTTTTGAATCCGAAGAACAAGCGAATGCACCCCTTTTTTACGACTGTTCAGCCAGGAGGGGGGTCTCACGGATTATACAGTCACGTGGGGGAAGAATTCGGCTTAGTTCTTCAAGGAGAGTTGGAAGTGGAGCTTGACGGAACCGTGTACTTGGTCCGGAAAGATGAAAGCTTTTACTATAACTCTTCGCTGCCCCATAGTTGGACAAACCCCGGTAAGATAGATACAGTAGTGGTCTGGGTCATCAGTCCGCCCACTTTTTGACTGATGACGGCAATCAGGTCTTTCAATCAACAGCCGTTATTGATTCAAGAAGGAGTGAGAGATGTACTTGAAAGGCATCAGAATACTGACGATGGTAGTCATTATGTGTTTGATTTGCGGCGTGACTGTTCAAGCCGCGGAACCAAAACCCTGGCGCATTGGTGTATCGGTGTCGTTGACCGGTATATTCGGCAAAGACGGTAACCTGGTAAAAGATGCGTATACTCTGTGGAAAGATACAGTGAACGCCAAGGGGGGTATCAATGGCTCACCTGTTGAGATCATTTTCTACGATGACAAGAGTGATCCCGCTACCAGTGCCAAGCTTATCGAACAACTCGTTGTCAGCGACAAAGTAGACTTGCTTCTCGGAGGCTTTGGTAGCGACGCGGTCTTTGCCGGAAGCGCTGTGGCAGAAAAATATCAATATCCTTTAATAAGTGGGGGAGCCAGTTCCAATAAACTTTTTGAAAGAGGCTTCAAATACTACTTTTCTACCCTCGGGAAAGCTACTGAGGAAGTCCGCGGCTGCGTGGATCTTTTCAGCGCTGTTGAACCTAAGCCAAAAACAGCAGCCATCGTGGGGGCCGATATTCTGTTCACCTCCCTGGCTTGCGAGGGATACAAAAAATACTGCGCTGAAAACGGCATAGAAATTATTCACTTCGAACTTTTCCCAATGTCGTTGCAGGATTACAATTCCCTTCTTCTCAAGGTGAAAAACAAGAACCCCGACATCCTTCTTGTTGGGTCTCATCTGTTGGTAGCCATGAGGATTATCAAGGCCTTGAAGGAAATTGATTTCAGCCCCAAGGCGGTTGCATTCAGTTATGGGCCCACTGTTCCCAAATTCGT
>CAIXMD010000545.1 GCA_903920415.1 uncultured Desulfomonile sp. | reverse complement strand
GAGATTGGCCGGTTTGGTTATAGGAACTTCGGTGATTCTATTTTCGGTTTTCATTCACAGGTGAACCACGGAGGAGAGGGGCTGCGCATAACTTTTTCCGATCGCAATCAAAACGAAATTCTAGCTTTTATGCCAGGAGAGTGTCTAGTAGAGGAGTTTCTTCACGAATTCTTCGAGATCATTTGTCATGATATAGATGCCACCCTGTTCAGGAGCATTTACGGACGAAAGCTTAGGGACCCTAACGTTCCCTCGCTGCGACGCAGGCCCTGGCAATACTCGGAACCTGAAGATGAAATAAATAGGAAAGGAATCAAGTCCAGCCGCCAACAACTAGAAGAAAGCGTCTGGCATCGCATAGCCAAAGTGGGTTTCCTGGTGTCCGGCCGTAGAGGAGGGACCTTCAACTTCAGATTTCTTGAGCATAAAGAGGAACTCAGCATAGAGGCCCTTGATGAAGAGGGGGCTGTGATTCTCAGATTTGTGCCTCCGAGATCTCATGTCGGCACCGTGATAGAAATGGGAGAAAAAAAAGGTATCATCGGAAATGATCTGCTTATTAATCCAAAACCGCTGCATACAGGCTACCGTATCGATCTAACCGAGACAACGTCTCTTTGTGTAACGCCCGTGGTAGAGAATCCGGATCCTGACGCGGACCAAGCAGACCAATTTCTGGATCGTACGGAGTTGGAGCATCAATTATACGGTGCGTATTATTATTATCCTGAGTGGGGTTTTTTCAGGATAGCCGTCAACATAGGAGGATTGCCTACAGAATATTTTTCCCCTCAGAAAACAATGTTGGTTCCTGCCGACAAAATAACTTCATTTCTGGAGGAAACCGGCGAACTACTAAAGAATGAACCAGGAATCTTTATTGATGAAACACTCCTGAAACGTAAGACCGTCGAAAAATATCAACGTGTCACTGTGGATCACAATGAATTTAACCACGAAAGAGTTAACCTTTCTGTGTCCTACGATTTTGGAGATTTTTCCCTTTCCCTAAGAGACATTTATGAAGCCAAGAGAGGCGGGAAGAAATTCTTGGTCCGGGGCGATAAATGGGTCGATACCACGTCGGCAGAATTTTCATGGGTGGAAGATCTTGATGACCAAACTTTAAGCCAACAGAATACGTTGAGCATCGGGAGGGCTGAATATCTTCGTTTTCTGGCTCTTCATGATCAACTGGAAAAAAGATTTTCCTCTGCTAAGGTCAAGATCTGGTTCGAGGCTCTCGAGATGCTCAAGCCCCCAGGCAGAATTCCATCCATAAGCCTTATGAGAGGTAAGCTGAGGACCTATCAGAAAAATGGCTACGGGTGGCTTTGGTTTCTTTACGAAAATGGATTTTCCGGCTTACTGTGCGACGATATGGGCCTTGGCAAGACTCATCAAATCATGGCCCTCATGACTGGAATAATTCACAGAATGGGTAAAACAAATAATAATATTAAGTTTTTGGTGGTTTGTCCCACCACTGTCCTTAGTCACTGGAAGGACAAGGTAATGGAATACAGCCCGCTCTTAGATCCTTACGTATACCACGGCACAGATCGCTTGTTCCACGAAGGATTCGAAGATCATACTCTCATAATAACCTCTTACGGAATCGCATTGCGGGATATAGAGATGCTGGCTGATTATCGCTTCGAACTCATAGTGCTGGACGAGATACAGGCAGTAAAAAACAAGTCCACAAAGACCTACGCTGCGGTGAAAGCACTGGAATCTGTATGTACAGTGGGGCTGACTGGTACGCCCATTGAAAACAGTGTAATGGACCTGAAATCCCTGTTCGACATTGTAATTCCAGGATACCTCCTGTCGGATTCTCTTTTTGAAAACCATTTTCGTTGTCCCATCGAGGAAGCATCGGATGGGGCCGCCAAGGAAAAGCTGTCTCGCCTTATCCAGCCTTTTGTTTTAAGGCGAAAGAAAGAACAGGTCTTAAAAGAACTGCCGCCCAAGATTGAAGATATACGACACTGCACATTGACCGATGACCAGATCCGCTTCTATAAAGACCTGGTGGATAACCAGGGTAGAAACCTCATTCAGAAATTGAAAGACCCAGCCCAGAAGGTCCCCTACATGCACATCTTTGCAATTCTGAACTATCTCAAGCAGATCTGTAACCACCCTGCGCTGTTGGAAGGCGAAAAAAAGGATTACAAAAAGTACACTTCCGGCAAATGGGATCTCTTCGTGGAACTATTGGAAGAAAGTCTGGGATCAGGTCAGAAGGTGGTTGTATTCAGCCAATATGTAAAGATGCTGGAACTCATCGAGTCGTTTCTCTACGATAGCAACATCGAGTTCGCAACGATTAAAGGGCATACCAGAAAACGTTCGGAAGCCATAAAACGATTTAACAACAACCCGAACTGCATGGTATTTACCGCATCTCTAAGAGCCTCAGGATTAGGGATCGACCTCACCGGAGGGTCAGTAGTGATCCATTACGACCGATGGTGGAATTCAGCCCGAGAAGAGCAGGCGACGGATCGGGTTCACAGGATTGGTCAAAGGCGGGGTGTGCAGGTCTTCAAGCTTATCACTGAAAACACTTTGGAAGAGAAAATAGACAAGATCATTTCAAGAAAACGGCGGTTGATGGAGTCAGTAGTGAAACAGGACGACAAATCCGTCCTGAAACATTTCTCCCGCGAAGACCTCATAGAACTCATATCCCTCTGAGTGACCAAAATTAATAGAGATATGGTGTTTCAGCCTGCTTTATGTCCGAGCACAAAGTTAACTTTCTCCGAGAAACGATCGCCCTCAACCTCCAATCCTTGAAGTAGAGTGTTAGGCCCAATTTGTTGCGCCCTTTGGGCTAAGATGGTATACAGCGACAAGGTGAATTTTCGTCTTGATGGTGGCTTGGCCGAGCGGCTTGTCAACAGACGTCCACTCCGTTAGAAGTATTCAATTGGCCGCCTTATCACTGGAAGGATAGAGCCCCGTGCAGAAGATAGTTATTCGAGGTGGAAGAGCCTTAAAAGGATCCGTAGAAATAAGCGGTTCTAAGAATGCCGCATTGCCTCTCATGTTTGCTTCTCTTCTTAGCAGAGATGAGATGACTTTCCATAGGGTTCCGGTTCTTAGAGACATTCGAACGACCAAACAGTTATTACTGCAATTAGGAGTCCAGCTCGACGATTTTGCTCCTGGCACCCTTAGAATTAAGGCGAGAGACATTATCGACCATACAGCTCCGTACGAGCTAGTCAAGACCATGCGAGCGTCTGTTATGGTTCTTGGGCCTCTTATGGCTCGTGAAGGACGAGCTGACGTGAGTCTGCCCGGAGGTTGCGCCATAGGGGCTCGACCCATTGAACAGCATCTCAAAGGGCTGGAAGCTATGGGCGCAACCATCGAACTCCAAAACGGCTACATACAGGCTAGGGCGGATAGGCTGAAAGGGGCGGATTTCTCATTCGATCTGACGACGGTTACGGGCACGGAAAACCTTATTATGGCTGCATCCCTGGCAAGAGGCACCACGGTACTGCGCAAGTGCGCAATAGAACCGGAAATCGTCGAACTAGCCCATGTGATTAACCGCATGGGTGGAAGTGTGCACGGGGCGGGGACCACGACTATCGTCATAGATGGAAAAGACCGGCTGGAAGGAATTGCCCATGAAATAATGCCTGATCGCATTGAAGCCGGCACCTATTTACTGGCAGCGGCCATTACCCGAGGTGACGTAACGGCTGTTGGATGCAATCCAAGCCACGTGGCAGCTCTCCTTGAAAAGCTAGATGAAGCAGGTTTAAGAGTAGAGACCACGGCTACCGAAACCAGGGTGATTTCCAACGGAAACATAAAGAGCCGTGATGTAGTAACCGACCCCTATCCAGGCTTTGCCACGGATTTTCAAGCCCAGTATATGGCACTGATGGCCCTGGGCGATTCCAGGTGTGATATCACGGAAAATGTGTTCGAAAATCGTTTCATGCACGTTCAGGAATTAGTTCGCATGGGAGCAGGTATCCGAGTTTCTGGGAGGACAGCTAGGGTGGAGGGTGTTAAAAAACTCTCCGGCGCACATGTTCAGGCCACTGATCTAAGGGCCAGCGCTTCTCTTATTCTGGCCGGCCTAGCTGCCAACGGCGTGACCGAGATACACAGGGTCTATCACCTTGATCGCGGGTACGAGCGGATCGAAGAAAAGCTCTCTAAACTGGGAGCGGATATCAGGCGAGAAAAAGACGACATGCTGTGATAACCTTTTAAATATCTTGAAAGCAGAAATACCATGAGAACTGCTCAGATCTCACGTAAAACGACCGAAACCGAAGTGAATGTAATACTGGCTCTTGACGGAACCGGTATCGGAAAAATTTCGACCGGAATAGGTTTCTTAGATCACATGCTGGACCATGTGTCCAAGCATGGACTTTTCGACCTGGAAATCAAAGCCAAAGGTGATCTTTATGTGGACCATCATCACACGGTGGAGGATGTAGGTCTATGCGTGGGGGCTGCTTTTCGAGACGCACTGGGTGACAAACGAGGAATACGGCGTTACGGTTCTGCCTCGGTTCCTATGGATGAAGCCCTTGCAAACGTATCCCTTGATTTTTCAGGGCGCCCCTTGCTGGCGTTTTCCAATCCTTTGGCCAACCGCACCGCAGGTGAATTCGCCCTGGATCTTATCCCTGTCTTTCTTCAAGCTTTAGCAGATCGAGCAGGTATAACGCTGCATGCTTCAGTTAATGCTGCTGAAAATCCCCATCACGCGGCCGAAGCTGTGTTCAAAGCCCTTGGAAGATCCTTGAGGATAGCGGTGGAAGTCGATCCACGAGACAAGAACATTCCGTCAACCAAGGGGATATTAGAATAGAGTTCCAACACAGGCAGACTTGATCGCAGGCTTAGACTGTACCTCTTAGGTCCAAAATATGGTAGAGGTATTGATGATCATTATTGTTGATTACGGTATGGGAAATTTGCGAAGCGTTCAGAAGGGCTTCGAAAAGATAGGCTGTTCCGCCCGGATTTCTCGCGATGTTCAGGATATTAAAGGTGCGGATCATCTGGTCCTACCGGGTGTGGGAGCCTTTCCCGAATGTATGCGAAACCTCGCACGTCTGAATCTTATAGATCCCATTAAAGAATTCATTTTTTCGAGTCGTCCTTTCCTGGGCATTTGTCTGGGCCTACAGCTTCTGTTCGAAGAGTCCGAGGAATTCGGCATTCACGAAGGGTTAAAAGTAGTCCCAGGAACAGTAAAAGCTTTTGAACGTAACATGGGCATCAAAATACCTCACATGGGCTGGAACCAAGTTTTTTTTCAAAATCAGTGCCGATTATTTGAAGGGATTGAAGATGGTTCCTATTTCTATTTCGTACACTCATTTTATGTGGTAACGGATGACCCCACGGATGTGGCGGCGGAGACCGAATACGGGATAAACTTTACCAGTGCGGTTTGTAGGGGCAACGTTTACGCAACGCAGTTCCATCCTGAAAAGAGTCAGGAAAAAG
>CAIXMD010000544.1 GCA_903920415.1 uncultured Desulfomonile sp. | reverse complement strand
GCCCCAAGTTTGCAGTAGGTTTTAACGTCATTCAGCACCAGGGAACATTCTTTGGCAACGGATTCGAGGCTGGCATCGGCCGATTCCTTGAATCGAATCAAAATATTCTTGATTTCATCAGCTACCAAGCCCGTCCAGTCTTCACCAACCCAGTCTCCGTAGGTTGGGAAACCAGTCGTATCAACGACATGGACTATGATGAGTTGGGCCCCAAAAGCCTTCGCATAGTCGATGGCTAATTGCCGAGCAGGCTCGGAATTTTTCGAGAAGTCGGTGCAGAAAAGGATTTTCTTGGGCAGCATCACACAAACCTCCTTCCTCCTTTATTAGGTCAACTCATGTCATCATCCAATATGCTCAAGCAATTCGCGTGCCACGGTACGGAAAGAATTCTCAGCAATCAGCCCTTAGAGAAGCCGGTATATTCCTTAGCTATGTCAAGCCATTCACACCGAACTGAGTTGAAGGACTGTCAAGATAACTGACACATTGTAAAAGCTCTGAATGTACGTCTAGGTAAGGTAATTCTTTTCTGAAAGAAGGGAGAACAAGTTCTCGAAGCGATCTTTGTAAATTGAAATTCGCTATGCATCCATTTCAAATGGGCGCACTCCACCGTGAACGAATCGAGAGTGAGCAATTCAATACTTGCAAAGGCATCCAGGCCTACTCCGGCGAAAAAGCTTCTTTACCAACCCCGCAAAGAGGACACAGCCAATCATCGGGTAAATCTTTAAAGGGTGTTCCCGGTTGGATGCCATTTTCTGGATCTCCGTCTGTAGGATTGTAAACATACCCACAAACATCACAGACATAGTTTTGCATCTGTTTGCTCCTTTCTTCTATTCTGCTCTATGAAACTCCATCCAGCACCAATTGGACATTTCAGTTGATATAAATCATTTGCCTCGAGGCCACTCTAAAGAGTCACATGATGGTTTAAGGTTTTTCTTTATCGAATCCTCAAAATCACCCCTCGTGGAACCTTTTTCAGCCCAGTCCATAAGCACCTCTGAGATGAGACGACGTGCCCTTACAGCTTGGGGATCCTTCACGACCTCTTTTGAAGCTTCAGAGAGGCCCTGCCTGGTAAAAAGTAATGCACAGTCGATTCGATCAACTTTATCATCCATTATGCAGTTTGACGCCACCTGGTTGACAATTTTTTGGGCAAAGTCACAGACTGTCTGGATTTCTGAGGGCTCCACATTGGGGGGGCATAGACCATGAATGATACATACTAGACCTAAAAAGACGAGGCTGGCTCGTGTCATAATCGGCAATGCTCCTTTCTTGTTGCTTTATCTCCAGTCTCCGCACGGATCGGAACAGAAACCGGTATGATGCCGGCCGGTATTGATCAGACCTGGACCTCGGTTGATTGAACAAAGGGTTTGGGGACTGAATTTTTCCTGTTGATTAACGTGAGGAACTTGCTGATGAGTTTGTTGATTAGCTCTTGGCGTTCCGCTGGAGCCATGCTGGAAAGTGGAATGGCACCGCCGGCCGACTCCTTGTGGCCGCCGGCCGAGCCGGAACGTCCAATGAGTCGGTGCATCACTACACCGGCCTTATTCTTCCGAGATGTGGACCTCATTGACAAGATCATCACTTCGTTGCTTTCGGCGAGACATAAGGACCAACATACGCAATCGATCCGGAGTAGCAGGTCGGCTAGCTCCGGCACGATTGCCTCGGATTTGATCTTTCCTAGATATGATACCGCAACGTCTCGGTAAAGAATCGTCCCAGAAAGCCCTCGATAAAAATCTTCGAAGTATTCCAATGATAGGGGTGGCTTCTCGATCCATCCCACCACTCGTGGATTTGTTAGAGGCGACAGATAGCTGAATGCGCTGAAATCAGCTTTGGATGCTCCTCTACCCAGAGAATTGGTATCTGTTTTGAGGCCGTAGAGGAGAGCATTGGCAACCGACCGGGTCGGTGTGACACCAGCAGCGACGAGATATTCAGTGACGATTGTGGATGTGGACCCATAGTTCGGTCGAATATCACGAAAATCCGCCTTGAGGGACAATTTGCGCAGGGGATGATGGTCGATTACTATGAGGGGAGGGGCTTCTCTTGATGAAAACAGGTTATTTCCGGTTCCAGGCTGGGCATCGACAAGCGCTATTCTCTGGTTTCCTGAGGAATGAATATCCGTCAAAGAAGTCATTTTGATCCTTAAACGGTGGATCATGGCCTTGTTTTCCGCGCGGGTAACCACCCCACCGTAACCCAGAGACGAGCGAACACCGAACTTTTTATTAAGCAAAAAGCTCAATCCATAGGCTCCTGCTATGGAGTCAGGATCAGGGTTGTTGTGGCATAGAATCAGGATACGCTGGTTCCCTTGGCCGTCAAGGATAGCCCCGAGCGAGTCGACCTTTGCCGAGGACCTGCTCAAATCCCATCGAAGTGAGTTCATGGGGAGTTACTATTCCGGAACATCGTCAGTTGCTCGGCTGTCCAGGTAAAAAGATGACGTCATTTTACGGACCACCCTTTCGTTGAGCACCATTCCACGGATCAATCCCTTTGATCTCGCGAACCTATTCTCTATAAAAGCTTCCATCCAGAGGTCGCGTTTATCTTTGAAACCGATAACCCCAACCATTGTCAGAGTCTCCCCAGGAGGCGCCATAGTATTGAGATCCGGAAATTCAGTACCGGTCAAGATAGGGACGAGGCGCCGATCCTTGAGGAGCTTCATTATCATAAAGGTACCGAACTGGGCAACTGCCTCCATTTGGAGATGACCCCCGAAAAGCGGCATGCCCACGAAATGGTCCTTCAGTATGGGATTTTCCTCAGGAGTCGGGACAGTGAAACGACCAAATCCCATCATTCCATTTCGGTAGTCTCCCGACTCCATTACCACCCGGTCCAGGAAGAGAAAATTTTCGCCGTACATACTAAGAGTACGGCGAATCTCATCTTTTTCAAAATATCTCCAACTGCGTTTTATGACCGGCGCTGATTTTTCTTTTTCCCTAGGCTTAGCCAGACCGATCGAGGTGTTTCCCATGAGGTCACGGTAGTACACCTGCCTGACGTCTCCTGGTTCGTACTTACCTCCTGCGAGGAACTCCCTTACGACGATAGTGCCACAGGCTTCTCGCACAAAATCTGAAATTGCTTCCACAGCCTTTCTCAGTGTGGGAAAAGTTCCTTCCTTGCGCAACTTGCTGAATAGTTGGTTCACTTTTTGAAAAAGTTCCGCGTTCTTGGTCGAGTTCGTAATATTCACCCAGTCCCGATCAAGAAAAACTTGTAACTCTTCCAAAAGTCGGTCCAGACCCTCCACCTTTTCGAGGAGATCGG
>CAIXMD010000543.1 GCA_903920415.1 uncultured Desulfomonile sp. | reverse complement strand
GGTAGCCATTACCAGCGCTTCTATCGTTCCCTCACCGCCGTCAGCAATGGGTATCTTGAAAACCTCAGCGTCGGGGAAGATTTTCAATATGCCCTTTTCCATGGCATTGGCGACTTCAAAGGCCGATAAACTACCCTTGTACGAATTCGGTCCAATGACAATTCTCACTTCGTTACACACTCTCCTGTTGAAATTCCTCGTTTGGCGGCTCTAGGCACGAGAACTCAGGCACTAAAATGTAGACGCATATCAGAAGATACCTGTAACGATAACATCGTGTCCAGTACCAATAAACCAATGGGGTTTGCCGAACATGCACGCGTAGTCATTGTAGCCGTACCCGCCATACTTCTTCTGCCGGCCTACCTGCTAACTGACTATCGGCTTTTGTGGATCACTCGGCCAGTTTGTCCGCCAACGCGATGTTGAATTCCCTCGTTGCCTCGATAAAAGAAAGTCTCAAGAAAGAGGGTAAGGTACGTCTGGATGGCCTGGGGACTTTTATCGTGGTTGACCGGAAGGCCCGTACAAGCGTGAATCCTAGGACAAAAGCCAAGATCAACATTCCCGCGACCAAAGCGCCTCGGTTCAGAGCGGCCCAGCCACCAAAGGATTCCTTGAAATAGGATAAGAGACGTATCTTCCGTACACAATGGAGACATTTTACGGAGAATGTCCTCGTGGAGATGCTCTTTCCTTGTTCATCTTATGTAACTGGCTCAACCTTCAAAGGAGCATCCCCTTTGTGACTGACAGATAATTCGCTTGGCAACCTCCCCAAAAAAAGATGTCTTCAACGAATACTTGACAAAGAAGGCAGGAACGTTGTGGCTATGCCCATTGTTGGAAGCAGTCAACAGGGTTCCGGCTACTTCATGCTGCCGGTCGGTAATGCTGGATCGACGTCCGGTATAGGCTTGGCCGGGTTGTGTCAGCAGAACTGGACGTTTCGATATTTACCTCCAGCTCAGTTCGTTATCGATTGTGCGTGTGACAACCTGGTAAAGGGAGGCGTGATTCAGAAAAAGAATATCAAGTTTGTAACAGCCATCGCCGGTGGGGGGTCTCTGGTAAAGGCTGTGAAAGACGGTCACATACAGGCGTTCGAATTTGCGACCCCTCTTGATGACGTGTCACAGCTATTTGGCCTTCCCGAAGGGAATCCCGGTACCGTGGGAACCCGCTATGTTCACTTCCCAGGATGGCATCAGCAGTTCCTCATAACCTACATGATCATAAATAAAATCGTGTGGAACAGATTAAGCCCAGCCCAGCAGACCCTCATTATGAGCGTTGGTCGCGACAATGTACTATCTTCGTATGGCGAAAACCTGAGACAGCAAGGCGCCAAGCTGAAACATATTCTGACAGCCAACGACATCGTACTGGTCCAGTGGCCTCAGAACGATCTGGTGCTACTCAAAGATGCGACTATTCAGTTCCTTAACGCTCGGGCCTCCGATGCAAAACTCAACGAACAAGACCGGAAGGACTACAGCACTATTCTGGGATCACTTAGGACTTATGTCAGTAGCAACAACGGTTATTGGAAGGTGCGTGAGGTGCCGACTGCCCTTCGTTTCCAGGGCTGGCACGATCCTGATGGCAAGAAGAGTTGG
>CAIXMD010000542.1 GCA_903920415.1 uncultured Desulfomonile sp. | reverse complement strand
ATATTGAAATCGATGCTGAAGCCAATCTTGATCTTGTTCGCACACTTGCTATCTGTGCCTTGGGCATCTCGACAGTTTCATATTGATCGCCGATGGAGAGGTAGTTGGGCTTGTAGCCGGGAAGAGGTTTGATCCCAAACAGTTGAGGGTTCTTGTCGTAAACCGACCCGAAGTAAACCTGCATTTGTTGCGAGCCCGAATTTGATTGGATGGGTATCCCGTTGGATCGGACGAATTCCATGGTCCGCCTAGCGTCTTCAACAGATTCTCCGGGAAGTCCGAAAATTGAGAACAACTCGGTCTCCATGCCGAGGGACTGGGCAGTTTCGATGTTTTTTCTTAATTGTTCCAGTTCAATACCCTTGTTGGCTTTTTTTAAGACGCCGGGGCTACCGGATTCCAGTCCGAAGGCGATAGTGTCCGCACCCGCCCATTTGAGTTTTTTCAAGAGAGGGGGGTCCACCAGATCGGTTCGAGTCTGGCACCAGAAGGGAGTGGAGATTCCTCGCCTGTTTTTTTCCTCCAGAAGCTTGTACGTTCTCTCCCGGTCGTCGGTAAAATTAGGGTCCGCGAACCAGAATCTTTCAATGCCGCTGCCTGCTAGCATTTCCATTTCGTCCGAAACTCGCTCGATAGAGTGATACCGGATTTTACCTCCGCACATACTGGGTGTGATACAGAACCTACACGCGTGCCGACACCCTCGGGAAGACAGCAGTATAGCGGTGTTCTTTCCCTCCAGGTTCAACACGTTGCTCAAGTAAGGTGAAGGGTAAGCGTCTAGATTGTCTTCGGGAGTAGGGCCGGTACCTGTGTCTACGATGCGTCCGTTACACCGACAGGTAATTCCCTCAACTTTTTCAATGTCTTCCCCCGCATCCAGAGCTTCCGCCATCTGCCGCATCACCAACTCACCTTCTCCACGGACAAGTACATCCACGTCTGCAAGTTCTTCAAGGGCACCGGATGGCATGGCAAATATCTGTGGTCCTCCGAGAACCACATGAATCGTTCTGTGCCGTGATTTAATATACCTGCTGAGAAAACGGATCCGATTCATCGTGCTCTGATAAGCTGTAAAACCGATCACCTTAGGGCTGATACGGCGGATCCATTTTTCCAGGTTCTTTAAAGTTAAGGGCCGGTCACGGAGATCATCCAGTATGATGCCGTCCGATCCGCGGGTCTTGAGTCCGGCAAGGATGTAGCCCATGGAAATAGGAATGCTCTCGGAAGATTCGTAACCCACGTCGTAATTTACGTTGATAAAAAGAAAAGCCGCCACAGGCCCTTCCTTCCGAGAGATTTTCGTAAAGTGTTAGAATAGCATTAAATGGAGCCGATTAACAACCTTATGTTGCCCCGGGAGCACTCCGGCTGATATAATATTTGCAAGCGCAGCTTCCCTATGAGTTTCCTATGAAAAAAATCAAAAGTCCCTGGTACGGTGTTGTCTGGATATTCATCTGGACCATTGCCCTGATATGGTTCATTGCATCAGGAATGTTCGATCAGAGGGAGAGCGTCGGGTTGGTTATCGTATGGATCGTCCTGGTGGGAGT
>CAIXMD010000541.1 GCA_903920415.1 uncultured Desulfomonile sp. | reverse complement strand
GGTTCGAACAAAGTTATTATAGACTGTTGAGGAAAATCTATCAAGCTAAAAAAGGTAAGCTAAAAAAAGCAAGAGTCTGGGGCAAGGGAGATGATTGAGTTCCAATTCGTGTCACTAATTGCCCTGCGGTTGAATTTCGATCATGGCAGCCGCACCTGGAGACTGGTGGATGCTGCCATCCGAATCGATCAGAAATCCTTCCAGGCCGGGGATGGATTCGATATATTTTAGCCCCTTTTCAACACCCAGAACAAATACAGCCGCAGCCGGGGCCGTCATGCCATTGTCTGTAAGCAACGTAACAGACTGTAATTCAGATGCAGGATAGCCTGTTTTGGGATCCAGGACGTGGTGGTAACGCCTACCATTCACTTCCAAAAAGCGCTCATAATCTCCCGACGTCAATATGACTCTGTCTTTGAGTTTTACAACTGCCTTTATTCCTGAGGCATTTCTGGGGTCTTGTATGCCAACGCGCCATGGCCGCCCCGGCCCCTTCTCCCCCACGGCCAGGATATCTCCCCCAATATTTACGAGACCTGATGAAACATTCATATTCTTGGCTACTTTTTCCACCCGATCCAAGGCGTATCCTTTTGCAATACCGCCCAGGTCCAGTGCCATTCCAGGTTCGGGGAGAAATACGGTCCCAGCAGTGCGATCAATCCGAACGCGTCGCCATCCGACTTTACTGAGAGCCTCCAGTATCTCTGCTTCAGACGGCACGCGAGGTTGGCCGGCACCACTAAACTGCCACAACCGGGTAACAGGCCCTATTGTGGGGTCAAAAGCGCCACTCGTCTGTTCAGCAAATCGGAGGCTTTCACCAATGAGTTCCAGCAGCTCTTGGTCGGTCTTTACAGGGGAAATCCCCGCTGCTTCGTTTATTTTCTGGAGTTCCGAGGCCTTGTGAAATGATGTTAAATTTTCCACACGTCCTATTTCATCCAAGATAGCTTTGGCAGCAGCCTCGGCTGCACGTCCCGGACCTGAAACGGAGACTTCCACCAAAGTACCCATGTGTATTCGGCTAGACTTGTGAAGAGAAGTTTTTGGGCTTCCGGAACACGAAAAAATCAGGGTCGCTGCACACAATGAAATAATGACGTTTTCCCACCGGTCAAAGATCATAATTTCTCTCTTCCCCTTAATGAAAACCAGTTAGTGCGGGTAGCTATAAGCTTGACCGGCGTAATCATGGTGAAGAATGGAAACATGTACATGGCCGCTAGGGTCGGGGATAGAGGACCAAAAAATCGAGAAGCAAAGACTATCACAAGCACGTTGTTCATCAAAGCAAGGCTGATTCCTGCCGCAAGCCTATCATCAGGTTTCCCGGCCGGCATCAGGACGAATCCAGTCAAATAAAATATTGCGGACAGGACATACGCAATGGCAAGTGAGATAAAAATTTGAGCAGGATTCTGAAAAAGAAACTGAGAGTATTTTGAAAAAACTCCGAGATTAATTAGAGTGAACAATCCCAAAGAAATGGGGAACTGGTGTGTGT
>CAIXMD010000540.1 GCA_903920415.1 uncultured Desulfomonile sp. | reverse complement strand
CTGTTCAAAATTTTGAAAATTTTCATCGTTGATTATCTTGGGGGTTGGAGGTATATTATTGTCGTCTGGTCTTGGAAAGGTTCTCAGGCCTTCTGAACATTGCTCGGATGGCGGAATTGGTAGACGCAGTGGACTCAAAATCCACCGCCCGTAAGGGTGTGCGAGTTCGACTCTCGCTCCGAGCACCATATCACAAAAGATTTCAGTTACCGCAAGCGGCCTTCCTCGCCCTTAAAACAACCAGTGTGGGACTTTTGCGGGAGTTTTCTCCGCAAACCGTGTTGGCAGCGGCTATGAGATGCTCCAGCTCGGCCTGTGAATAATGGGTCGTAATCATCCTGTACGGTTTTCTGGTTGGCAGGCCTCCTCAACTTTGGACATCGTCAGATAGACTTCAATTCGTAGACATGCCATTGGGCTGGCCAACTTGCTCATTTGAAACCATATCGGACTAGGGCTACCATCCTGCCCGACTACCTCGCTGAGAACTGGTTGCGGGTCAGACAGTTCGAGAATCCTGAATCATTTTGTCTATGTCTTCAAGAGATCAACAAGAACAACTCGTAAAACTTCCTCTGATAGAAGCTTTTGAAGCCGATTTGCCTCTTGCCCTCCAATGGCTAATACTTAAGACGTATTAGTGGACCCTACGATTCCCTGCCCGTGCGCCAGCTCTTCCCTAACAATGCGGCGCAGTACTGTCTCAATCTCTTCCTGGTGCATCGCCTGTTTAAGTGTCTCGTTGATCAGCGTCTGATACCCTCGCTGACCGGCCTTGAGCTTGAAGAAGGCAATCACTCCCGTATCAAGCATGATATTCACCCTTTGCTTACGGGGGGCATCCTGAAAATTGACTCGGAACCGGGCGCGGTCAAGATCAGCCTGCGTGACGATGGGAGCATCATCAGAGATTTTCAAAGAAGATTTTTTGTTCATTTTTCTCCGCCTTTCGTATGGAGATAATATGGATTTCATCCGACTTTTCGGTATGTGCGATGACCACTACCGAAAAACTGCACAGACCCATGGTAATCCAGCGTTGTTCTTCGTAGTCAAACCGAGTATCCCCAAATGTAAAGGTGGGCCCGGCGAAAACATTATGTGCATCGGCAAAGTCAATGCCGTGTTTCTTGATATCAGCCTTTCGTTTCCCTTCATTCCAAGTGAATCGCATGGGTTTATTATACACATTATCATACATATTACAAGACGACATATTAACCTTGATCCACGACCAAAAAAAATGAAAAACCTCGTTGACCCTGAGAGATCAGGGAGATAGAAGAGATTTTATTACGAATTCTATCACCAACGAGGTGACGCGATTATGGCACAAGGTCCTCTGCCTTTCCAGTACGAAGTTGAGAACAAGTCCACCGGGATGACGGCGCTTGCCGGCCTCCCCTTGTACGTGGAATTTTTCCACGTGACCGGTCTGAGGGGGTTGATCGCCAAGCATGTGAATGTACACGGGCGTACGCAGGGGTGGACTGATGAACAGCTCGTCAGTGCCTTGTTGTGGCTTAATATCAGTGGAGGGGAGTGCATTGACGACATAAGGATACTGGAAGCTGACAAGGGGTTGTCTAGATTCCTGAGTGAAATTGAGGACCATGGCCGTACATCGTCGGAACGCCGGGCTCTGAAACTGCGGTGGCGCAAGAAACGGACCCGTACGTTACCTTGCCCCACCTCGCTGTTGGATTACCTTCGGCTCTTTCACGACGAAGAGCAGGAAAAGCAGCGGGAACCCCACAAGGCGTTTATTCCGGCACTCAGCGAAACCTTAAAAGGGCTGGTGAGGCTCAGCGCTGATTTCATAGCCGTGGTGCAGCGATTGTCGCCCCAGTCGACTGCGACCTTGGACATGGATGCTACTATCTCCCAGACCTGGAAGAAGGAGTCGTTGTATTGCTACAAGAAATATAAGGCATTCCAACCTATGAATATTTACTGGCATGAACAGGGACTTGTGCTCTACAGCGAGTTTCGGGATGGCAACGTGCCTGCGAACTACGACCTTCTTCGCGTATACAAGGACGGGTTGGATCTGCTGCCGCGGGGAGTGAAGAAGGTGTTTTTTCGCTCCGACAGTGCGGGATATGTGGAGGAACTCTTGGCTTATTGCGCTGAAGGCAAGAATCGACGGTTCGGGGTGATTGAGTTTGCGGTGGGCGCGGACATGACTCAGGAGTTCAAGAAGGCCATGGCTGATCCGGAAACTGCCTGGAAACCCCTTTTTCGGATGGTGAACGGTCAGCTGGTGGCAACGGGCCAGGAATATGCGGAAGTGTGTTTTGTGCCTAACTGGGTGGCACAGAAGAAACATGGTCCCGAGTATCGTTTCCTGGGGATTCGTGAGCCACTGCAGGCCGACAACAGAGGGAAGAATGGCAAGGAAGATAACTTGCCTTTCCCGACCATGGATTTCGGACCGGTGCGTTACAAGGTTAGGGGGCTGGTGACGAACCGGACGATCCCCGGTGATGAAGTTATTTGGTGGCACAGGGAGCGCTGCGGGAAGAGCGAAGAGGCCCATTCGGTGATGAAGGAGGACCTGGCAGGGG
The DNA here is from genome assembly GCA_903920415.1 of uncultured Desulfomonile sp. Lineage (GTDB taxonomy): Bacteria > Desulfobacterota > Desulfomonilia > Desulfomonilales > Desulfomonilaceae > CAIXMD01. The sequence goes on along the minus strand of CAIXMD010000540.1, from coordinate 919 downwards.
GGAAGTTTCCTTCAAAGCTGTTCGGGGCGAATGCTGCCTGGTGGCAGATCATGATCCTGGCGTTCAATATCAACGAGGCCATGAAGCGGCTGATCTTGGGGGGAGAGTGGGTAAGCCGGCGCCTGAAAGGGATTCGCTTCTGGCTCATCAACATCCCGGGACGAGTGTATGAGCACGCCCGTGGCCTGGTCATACGGCTTGCTGGGGGGCATCCGTCGTATGACCTACTTGTAGCAGCAAGAAGGAGGATACTGAGTCTGTGTGGTTCACCCTAATCCGAGCATGGGGGAGGATTTTCAAGCTCTGATGGGTGTACGATGAGGCCTGGGGGCATGGTCTGTTCGAAAAAGGGGCAGAATCACAAGAGAGCGCATACGTTCCAGATATACGTGGCACACCGCTCTCCTCATACCACACGGGAGGGAGATTTCTGACCCCAAAAGGGGTCTAAGGGCCAAAAAAACACCACCGCGAAAAATAGGTCGCGGATTTGGGTAAAGTCATCCTTGACATTTTACGTAATATCGGTTAATTATAAAGATATATTGAAAAAGTTTTTAGAAAATGAAAGAGCGATACTTTGGAGTATTTACTGACAACGTTTCAAAACCTTTTTCAAAAGGACAATAAAAATAGCATTCGCATGCGTGGGTTTCGCCTCCCGACTCGGGCAAGCGTATTGTGACCTGGGAGATCAACCGGTTTCGCACATGTTTGGTGTGGCCATGACATGCCCTAGAGCAGAAGAGAGCGAGATGAGTGCCCAACCCGTCCAATCGTATCAAGGTTTCAAAGAACGATTTTGGCAGTTCTCTGATACAGATCTTTTCCAGAGAGAAATGGACATGCTGTGGTCAGCCGTCCGCAGCAGGCTTGGTAAGGAGACAAAAAGAAGTTTTCTCATCTGTTCCGCTTCAAT
>CAIXMD010000539.1 GCA_903920415.1 uncultured Desulfomonile sp. | reverse complement strand
ACTGGGGGTGGACCTTGAAGGACTGGAGTTCGGCAGCCTCCTGTTCCGAGTGCGTCTTCAATCTGACCTTCTGAGCCTCCAAGTCCCCCAACGACCCGATAAATCCTTGGACAACTCCCGATTTGGCGGCCTTCTTGAATTCTTCTAATCCCTTCTTGCGGTCCTTAAGCACCTGAAGATCAGCAGCATCCTCCCAGGCTAATCCAAGGAGGAAAGCATTGTGGACTTGTTTGTCCCATTCCTTTTGTTTTCGGAAGTGTTCAAAGGGCGTGGAAAAGGCATCCTTTCCACGTCGGATGCAATAAGAAATAAGCCCCCGAAAAGTGGGTCGGTAATTCCTATCACTATTCGTGAGGCTGAGGTCAAAGAAGAGATGGCCCAACAAATGGTTACATTCTTTAATGTTGTAAGTTAGGGGTCCCAGTTGGACCACGTCTTGGAGGGGCCACGAGGAGGCATCGCCGTGAATGGTGACAGCATTAGGACAATCCACGGCTCGGGTGATGGTGACCTCATCATCACCCATTTGCAGTACGAGAGAAAACTCCCAACCTTTCAGGGGAGCCGCCAAAAGCCCCTTGCCGCGAGTTGCCTTCGCTCCGAGACAGAAATGGATAATCTCAATCAAAGTTGACTTGCCGAGTCCGTTACGAGAATCCTTCTTCGTGGATTCCTTCGTGCGGTCAGCCCAAACAACGTTGAACCCCGGCTGGAACTCGACGGCTTTAAACGAGGCATTGTTGGCGAGGACTCTTTTTATCATCGTTGTAACCTCGCAATCAGGCCATCTTTGAAGTCCAGAACACCGATGGCAAAAAGAAGATCGAGCGAAAGAACGAACCGCCAATAAACGTCGATCTCCGGCTCGGTCCGGACCCGCTCCCACAAAGCAGTTACAGTTTCGGGTGAGTCAAGCCGCCTCAGAATAGCGGCTCCGGCACCCAGTAGGGAGTACTGCACCGAGATGTGTTTGGTGGGCAAAATCATTTCTCGAATACCTCGCAGCGTTCAAATAAATATATTAATACGGCAAGGCCAGCGGATCGTTCTGACTGTTCTCTCATCCCCTGCTGCGCAAACTGGCACATCAAGTCAAACAACACATCACCTTTGTGCCCATCCTTACGTAGACGGTAGTACTCTTCAAGGAAGCCAGCCTTAAGGCGCTCTGGGAAGTCGGCATCTAGAACCGACTCATGCTCCATAAATGAGTGTACTTCTCGAACGACTACCAATCCCATTGTAATAGTGAACTGCGAAGCTAGCGACAACTGGTTTTTACGGATTTTTTCATCGGGTGGGACAATAAAGAAATCGCGAGACGGTTGTCCTGCTTGCATTCTTGAAATCCATTTCGTTGCCTGGGCCAATTCGAAAAAACCTACCTCTGCAAAGGCTGTGTTCATAACTTCCCGGACCTTGGTTTCATGGTCTGACTTTATCTCAATCAGTCTGGAAACTGAGAAATTCTTGTTCTGCTTATCGATCTGTGTGTGGTGATCCCCACACAAGTATATTAAGTTACTGTAATGATTCCGCTGTTCGTCCGTCATTAATGGATCGTAACGAGCGGCGTCTGCCTTTTCTCCAGCAATATGTGCAGCTTGACCAGTTATAGTGGGATCGTAGCCGCTCTCACTGTCCACAGTAAGGGCACGTTCGCACCCGGGAAATGCACACCGATCCCCCGACCGAAAAGCCAGTAGAAGTTTGGTAGGATAAGATACACTCATGCTGCGTCCTCCACGGATTGTTCTGGGTCCTTGATGCGAAATTCGCCCGACAGGAGCTTCGGTATGAGGATGTCACGGATGGCGGCAAGGGTCCGGGATTCTTCCTCATAATGCTGCTTGGTGACCCAAATTGGATT